>JAWOIO010000115.1:0-8498 GCA_046484625.1 Acidimicrobiia bacterium | reverse complement strand
CGTGCGGGCAACCGCCGGATCAGTTGGCGAATCTGCTGCCGGATCGGGATCGGGATCGGGGGCGGGATCGGGAGGCACGGGTCGCACCGTAGCGGGGTGGGTCCTACCGTTGTCCCGTGACTTCCGTGCTGCTCGCGACCCCCGACGGGGTGCTCCGGTTCGCCGACGACGCGCCCTCACCGGAACACGAGCTCACGGGACGTTGCGTCTCGCATCTGGCCCGCCAGCGCGACACGTGGCTCGCCGTCGTCGACGACACCGTCGTGGCCCGTCGCGATGCCGCGGGCGCGTGGTCCGACGTCGCGACCGCCGCCGTCGGTCTCGCCTGCCTCCTCCCCGCGCCCGACGGAGCGTGGTGCGGCACCCGCGACGGGCGGCTCCTGCGGCTCCTCGGGGGCGGGCTCGCACCGGTGACCGCGTTCGACGCGGTCGACGGCCGTGAGACCTGGCATGCGGTCCCCAGCGGCGAACCGTACGTCCGCTCGCTCACGAGCACGGCCGACAGCCGGGCCATCCTCGCCGGCGTGCACGTCGGCGGCATCGTCCGGTCCGGGAACGGTGGCGCGTCGTGGCGCCCCACGATCGACATCGAGGTCGACGTCCACGAGGTGCGCGCCCACCCCGGCGACCCCCGCCTCGTGCTCGCGGCGGCCGGGTACGGGCTCGCAGTGAGCCGCGATGCCGGCGCGTCGTGGGAGATGCAGACCGACGGCCTGCACGCGACCTACCTGCGCGCGGTGGCGTTCACCACCGAGGCCGCGCTCGTGAGCGCGTCCGACGGCCCGGCCGGTGAGCGATCGGCGCTCTACCGCTGGACCGACGGGGAACCCGCGCTGACGAAGGTCGACGGTGGCCTCCCCGAGTGGCTGCACGGCAACGTCGACACGGGCGGGCTCGACGCATCGGGCGAGCTCGCCGCCCTCGCCGACGACGGTGGCACCGCGTACCGGAGTGTCGACGGCGGGAAGACCTGGACCGTGCTCGCGGCGGGCGTCGGCCCCGTCCTCTCGGTCGGGGTGCAGCCCGAGTAGGACCTCAGCCGTCCAGCCGCTCGTCGAGGAGTCGGTTCAGGGTCTGGGGGTTGCCCGAGCCGCGCGTCGCCTTCATGGCCTCACCCATGAGGAACCCGCGCTTCTTCTTGCGCTCCTTGTCGTCCCCGGAGCGGTACGCGTCGACGACGTCGGGGTTCGCGGCGAGGACCCCGTCGATCACTTCGGCGAGCGCGCCTTCGTCACTCTCCTGCGCGAGGCCACGCTCCTCGACGATCTGCTTCGGCCGCTTCGGCTCGCGCAGCGCTTCGTCGAGCACGTCCTTGGCGAGGTTGCGCGAGAGCGTCCCGTCGGCGACGAGGCCGACCAGCTCCGCGAGCCCATCGGGCGCGAGCGGCAGCACCTCGGGTGAGAGGCCGGTCTCGTTGAGGTGCGCGAGCACATCGCCCGTGCACCAGTTGACGACGTCCTTCGCGGTGCCGCCGCCGAGCACGGCGACCGCCGCCTCGGCGAAGCCGGGGAGGCCCGGCACGTCGAGCAGCACCCGGGCGTCGGCCTCGGTGATCCCCCACTCGGCGACGAGCCGGTCCCGGTGCGCGGCCGGGAGCTCGGGCACGGAGTCGCGTGCGGCCGCGCGCTGCTCGTCGGTGGGTGCGACGGGCACGAGATCGGGCTCGGGGAAGTAGCGGTAGTCGCTCGACCCCTCCTTGCTGCGCATGCCGTGGGTGACGCCCTCGTCCTCGTCCCAGTGCCGGGTCTCCTGGACGATCCGCTCCCCGGCCTCGCACATGGCGACCTGGCGCTCGATCTCGTGGTCGATCGCGCGGCCCAGCGACCGGAGCGAGTTCATGTTCTTGACCTCGACCTTGGTGCCGAGCGCCTCCGTGCCGACGACACGGACCGACACGTTCGCGTCGACCCGCATCGACCCTTCTTCCATCTTCACGTCGGACACGCCGAGCGCGGAGAGGACGGCGCGCAGCTCGCTCACGTACCCCCTCGCCTGCTCCGCCGAGGTGATGTCGGGTCGGCTCACGATCTCCATCAGCGGGACGCCGGCCCGGTTGTAGTCGACGAGCGAGTACTCGGCGTCGTGGATGCGGCCGCCGCCTCCCATGTGCAGCGTCTTGCCGGTGTCCTCCTCGAGGTGGGCACGTTCGATGCGCACGGTCGTGCCGTCGACGTCGAGCACGCCGTCGACGAGGATCGGCTCGGCGTACTGGCTGACCTGGTAGTCCTTCGGCATGTCGGGATAGAAGTAGTTCTTCCGCGCGAAGATCGAGCGCTCGGGGACGTCGAACCGGAGCGCATGCGCGAACCGCAGCGCGAACTCGACGACCCGCTCGTTCAGGACCGGCAGGGATCCGGGGAGGCCGAGACAGATCGGGCAGACGTTGGTGTTCGGGTCGGACCCGAACTCGTTCGGGCACCCGCAGAACAGCTTCGTCGCGGTGGCGAGCTCGCAGTGGACCTCCAGCCCGATGACGGGCTCGTAGCGCACGGCGTCGGTCATGGCGCCACCCCGCCCGAGCCGGCGGGCGCACCGTCCTCGAGCACCTGGGCGACCCGGAACATGGTGGCCTCGCCGAGCGCGTCGGCGAGGACCTGCACGCCGATCGGGAGCCCCGCGTCGTCCACCCCGAACGGCACGCTGATCGCGGCGTGCCCGGCGAGGTTCGTGGGGATCGTGCAGATGTCGGACAGGTACATGGAGAGCGGGTCCGACGCCTTCGCGCCGATCTCGAAGGCCGTCGTCGGCGACGTCGGCGACAGCAACGCGTCGAAGCGCTCGTACGCGGCCCGGAAGTCCTCGATGATCAAGGTGCGGACGCGCTGTGCCTGCCCGTATTAGGCGTCGTAGTAGCCGGCCGAGAGCGCGTAGGTGCCGAGCATGATGCGGCGCTTCACCTCGGGCCCGAAGCCGGCGGCGCGCGTGCGCCCGTTCATCTCGGCGACGTCCTCGCCGTCGACTCGCAGTCCGTAGCGCACGCCGTCGTAGCGCGCGAGGTTCGACGACGCCTCAGCCGGCGCGATCAGGTAGTACGCCGAGAGCCCGAACACGGTGCTCGGCACCGACACCGTCTCGACCACCGCGCCCGCGGCCGTGAGGACGTCGACCGCGGTGGCGACCGCGGTGCGCACCTCGGGTTGGACCCCGTCGACGTCGGTGAGCTCCTGCACCACCCCGATCCGCAGTCCCGCCACGCCCTCGCCGAGACTCGGGGTCACCGGCTCGACGCCGGACGCGATGCTGGTGGAGTCGAGCGGGTCGTGACCGCCCACGACGTCGAGGAGCAGGGCCGCGTCCGCGACGGTGGTGGCGAACGGTCCGATCTGGTCGAGGCTGCTCGCGAACGCGATGAGCCCATAGCGGGAGACCGCGCCGTAGGTCGGCTTGACCCCGACGACACCACAGAGCGACGCGGGCTGGCGGATCGAGCCCCCGGTGTCGGAGCCGAGCGCGAGCGGTGCGAACCCGGCGGCGACCGACGCCGCGGACCCGCCGCTCGACCCGCCGGCCACGCGGGTCGGATCGTGGGGGTTGCGCGTGGGGCCGAACGCGGAGTTCTCTGTGGACGAGCCCATCGCGAACTCGTCGAGGTTCGCCTTGGCGAGCACGATCCCGCCCGCTGCCACGATCCGGTCGACGACGGTGGCGGTGTAGGGCGGGCGCCAGCCCTCGAGGATCTTCGACCCGGCCGACGTCGGGACGCCGCGTACGCACAGGTTGTCCTTGAGCACGACCGGCACGCCCGCAAGGGGGCCGGGATCCTTGCCCGCGGCGACCTGTGCGTCGATCTCGTCGGCGGCCGCGCGCGCCTCGTCGCCGAGCACCAGCAGCAGCGCGTGCAGGTCGGGATCGCGCGTCGCGATCAGGTCCAGCCGCTCGTCGACGACCTCGCGCGCCTGCTGCTCGCCCGCGCGCACGGCCCGGGCGATGTCGATCGCCGCGTCCCCCCCGAGCGCGGTCACGGGGCGTCGAGGATCCGCGGCACGCGGAACCGGCCGTCCTCTGCGGCCGGCGCGGCCGCGAGGACCTCGTCGCGGTCGAGTGTGGGCCGGACCTCGTCGGCCCGCAGCACGTTCACGAGCGGCAATGGGTGCGCGGTCGGTGCGACGCCGGTCAGGTCGAGGGCCGCGACGTCCTCGGCGTGGTCGAGGATCACGCCGAGCTCCCCGGCGAGGCGGTCCAGCTCGTCGTCGTCGAGGGTGAGCCGTGCCAGCGCCGCGACGTGCTCGACGTCCGCGCGCGAGATCCGGTCCGACACGGCGTCGAGTCTACGGGCGGCGCTCCCCGTCCCCGACTCCGGATTCCGCGCCGCGCGCTCCGACTACGATCCGGCGACGAAGCGGGGCACGTCACGTGCCCACGTCCGACATCGCAGACCGGTCACCGGACACCGAGCCTGGGAGGCAGCATGGCGAAGCACCCGTTCCTGTCCGACGAGTGGTTCGCCATCGTCGAGAAGCTGATCGAGGACCACGGCGCCGACGCCCCCGGGTCCCAGGACATCACCGTCAACGTCACGGTCACCGACACGCCCTTCGGCGCCGAGCGCCACATGCACATGGGCAGCCAGGGCGGCAAGGGGCACTGGGGCATCGGTCACGCCGACAACGCCGACCTCGGCCTCACCACCGACTACGAGACGGCCCGCGAGGTGTTCATCTCGGGGGAGCCGCAGGCCGGCATGCAGGCCTTCATGACCGGGAAGGTCCGCATCCAGGGCGACATGGCCAAGCTGATGGCGAGCCAGGCGGCGGGGGGCGGCCCCGGGGCGAACATCGCGCTCGCGGAGGCGATCCAGGGCATCACCGAGTAGCGCGCGACGCCGACACCAGCCGCGCCGCGAGGACCGCGATCACGGCGACGACGGCGCCGACCGCGTACGCGCGTCCGAAGCCGAGCGAGCCCGCGGCTCCCTCCTGCACGGTCGCGAGCACCTGGATGCCCATCACGGCACCGATCGCGTCGCACATCTGCTGCGCGGCGCTCGCGACGCCGAGTCGCTCGTCGGCGACGGAGTTCGCGGCGACGGTGATCAACGACGGCATCGCGGCACCCGCGGCCACGCCCGACACGAACAACCCGACGAACACCAGCGCGAGCGCCTCCCAGGCCGTCGCCGCGACGAAGCTCACCATCGACAGCACCAGCAGGCTGGTGCCGAAGGTCGCGACCCGACGCTCGCCGAAGCGCAGGGCCGCGTAGCCCGAGAGCGGCGACGCCGTGCTGTTGCTCAGCGGTCGCAGCACCATCGCGAGCGACGCCGCCGCGACCGAGAACCCGAACTCCTGGCGGACGAGGAACGGGGTGATGATGAAGCCCCCCATGTAGGCGAAGTTCACCGCGGTGCGGGCGACGAGCGCCGCCGAGAAGTCACGGGACGCGAAGAGCTCCAACGGCATCAACGGGTGCCGCGTGGCCCGCTCGATCCTGACGAAGACGATGAGGGCGACGGGCGCGGCCGCGAGGAGCGCGATCACGAGGGGGCTCCCCCATCCCGACGATCCAGCCAGGTTGAGCCCGAGCAGGAGCGTGGTCGCCGCGGTCCCGAGCGAGGCGACGCCGGGCCAGTCGATGGGGACGCGGGCACCCCGAGGGGTCTCGCGCAGCACGCGCATCGCGCCGATCGCCGCGATCGCCGCCAACGGTGCCTGGACCGCGAAGATCCCCCGCCACCCGATCGCATCGACGACGGGTCCGCCCACGACGAGGCCGACCACGGGCCCGCCGGCACCCACGAGCGACCACCACCCCATGGCCTTGACCCGCTCGCCGGTCGGGAACGCTCGCATGATCAGCGCCATCGATGCCGGGCCGATCGCCGCGCCTCCTCCGGCCGCGACGAGGCGCAGCACCACGAGGGAGAGCCCACTCCACGCCAACGCGGTGAGCGCGGTCGCCACCGCGAACACCGTGAGCCCGACGAGGTACACCCGCCGGTGCCCGATCACGTCGCCGAGGTTGCCGAGCAGCGGCATCGCGAGCGCCATGACGAGGAACGGTCCGGTGACCGTCCAGGTCAGGAGCGCCCGGCTCGAGCCGAGATCGCGCGCGACATCGCCGAGCGAGACGGCGAGGATCGTGATGCTGAAGCCCGTCGCGAACAGCCCGACGAGGACCGTGACCAGCAGCACCCGCGGGGTTCGGCGGAGTGGGGGAACACGACGGGCGAGGCGATCGCGGAGCAGCAGCGGCCACGCGACGACGGGCTCCTCGCCCGCGAGGTCGACGACGACGGGGTGCTCGCGCTCGGCCAAGCGTCGAGCGTACCGAGGCACGTCGCGCACCTCCGTCGCCGCGCGCGGCCGCGCTCGGTTCAGTCGTTGATGCGGGCGAGCTCCCCGGGGCCACCCCGGCGCTCGCCGGAGGGCGCGAGCTTCGGGCCCTCCTCGAGGAGCCGCTCGACGGTCCAGCGCTCGCCGTCGTTGGTGATCTTCTCGGCGATGGAGTAGGTCTGGTACCGGGCGACGATGTCGCCCTGCACGAAGAAGGTCTCCCCGGTGAAGGGGCAGGCTTCGGCCCCGAGGTAGGCGATCATCGGGGAGATGTTCTCCGGCGCCCACATGTCGAACTGCGACGGGTCGTCGGGCGCCTTGACCAGGTCGCCCAGCCCCGGCGTCGTCTCGGTGAGGCGGGTCCGGGCCATCGGCGTGATCGCGTTCGAGCGCACGCCGTAGTTGCCGAGCTCCATCGCGCAGATCGCCGAGAACGTGGCGATGCCGGCCTTGGCGGCGCCGTAGTTCGTCTGGCCGACGTTCCCGAGGACGCCCGAGGTCGACGACGTGTGGATGATCGAGCGGTCCTGCGACTTGCCGGCCTTCGCCTGCTCGCGCCAGTAGCCGGCCGCGTGGCGGGTCGGGCAGAAGTGGCCCTTCAGGTGCACCGCGATGACGGAGTCCCAGTCGGCCTCGGCCATGTTCACGAGCATCCCGTCGCGCAGGATGCCGGCATTGTTCACGAGGATGTGCAGGTCACCGAACGTCTCGATGGCCAGGTCGACGAGGCGCTTCGCTCCGTCGAAGTCGGCGACGCTGTCGGTGTTCGCGACGGCCTCGCCCCCCATGTCCTTGATCTCGTCGACGACCTGCTGGGCCGGCGCCTTGTCGTCGCCTTCACCGTGGATGTCACCGCCGAGGTCGTTGACCACGACCTTGGCGCCCTGGGAGGCGAAGTAGTGCGCGTGCTCGCGGCCGATGCCGCGTCCCGCGCCGGTGATGATGGCGACGCGGCCGTCGAGGGTGCCCATGAGTGGTTCCTTCCGAACAAGACGAGGTCGTCGAACGGCGCCGATGCTACGCCGCGGTCGGGAAGCAGGCCGAAACGCCCGCCACCGAGAAGGCCGGGCTAGAGGAAGAGCGTCACCTTCGCGCCCCGCTTCACCTGGGTGCCCGGCGACGGGTCCTGGGCCCGCACCTTCTTGCCCGGGGCGAAGTTCTGCACGTCGGCGCTCAACCCGGCGTCGGCCAGCGCCTCGCTCGCGGCCTCGACGGTGAGCCCCACGAGCGACGGCACCTCGATGAGCTCGGGGCCCTTGCTCACCCGCACCACGACCTCGGAGTCGCGGGGCGCCAGCGTCCCCGCGGCCGGGTCGGTGCCGATGACGATGCCGACCTCCACGTCGTCGCTGAACTCGTCGCGGCGGACCGCGGCGAACCGCTTCTCGGCCAGGTTCGCGGCGGCCGTCTCCCAGCCCTGGCCGGCGACGGCGGGCACCTCGACGGGTGCGGGGCCGTCGCTCACGATCAACGAGATCGCCGACTCACGCGGGGCCTGCCCCGGGCTCGGCGGATCGGTCCCGAGCGCGATGTCGACGGCGACGTTCTCGTCGTGCTGGCGGACGACGTTCACCACGAAGCCCACGGCCTCGAGCTGGGCCTGGGCCTCGGCGATCGGTAGCCCCGCGATCACGGGAACGTCGACAGGTGGGGGACCCCGCGACACGACCACGTCGAGTTCGTCGCCCTCGGCGAGGAACGCGCCCGGTCCGGGCCGCTGCTCGATCACGAGCCCCGCCGGGTCGTCGGAGGTGACGCGCTCGACGACCTGCATCAGCACGCCGGCGTCGGTCGCGCGTGCGGCGGCCACCTCCTCGTCGAGGCCGACGAGGCTCGGCGCCGCGATCGTGGCGCTCCCCACGCCGCCGGCGGCGACGGCCGCCGCGACGCCGGCGACGAGCGCGGCGATGACCGCCACTGCCACGAACACCGGGACCATGCTCCGCCGGAACCCTCTGCGCGGCGGCGCGACGACCAGAGGGACGTCGTCCTCGACGGGCACCGGCCGGGTCGACACGTCCTGGTCGAACACGCGGGTGGCGAGGTCTTGCGCCGACATCGGCTGACGCGTCGGTTCGACGTCGTCGCCGGCCGCCGTGAAGCCGGCGAGGGGCAGCGCGCCGGGCGCCGGGAGGGTCCCGGACCTTGGAAATTTCAGGCCCTGGATTATAGGCAGGAAAATCCATTCCGAAAACGATCCGATCCTCACCAACCATATCCAGAGCA
>JAWOIO010000159.1:0-10785 GCA_046484625.1 Acidimicrobiia bacterium | reverse complement strand
GCGTTCGGAGAACCGCGCGACGCGCTCGACGTGACCCGCGGTGTATCGGTCCTTTGATTCCAATGTCCGGATCAAGGTCGAGATGGTCGCCTCCTGAGCCTCTCGGAGCGCGAGGTAGGAGGCGAAGACAGTTCGGGCGATGAGGATCGGCGCAACGAAGAGCGGAACCAGCCATGCCCCGAAATCGAGGTAGAGACGTCCGACTAGGAGACCGAGGATCGCGAACGGGAGGATCTGAAGGTCCCCCAACCACATCTCGCGGGCAACTGCACGTAGAGGGCGCGCAGCGATGAGCATCACCGCCGTACTCAGCAACACGGAGTTGACAGTCGAGTACGCCAACGCCGTAGGAAGGGCACTCAAGACTTCGATGCCGACACTCTGCGAATAGAACGGAAGTGCCCCATACAACGCTGCCGCCGCGAGGGCCGAGAGCCCGAAGTTTGCGAAGTTGAAACAGATCTTCGACCATTCGCGATCTCGAAGATGCGGGAGGTAGAGGCAGCCGAACGACCCGACGAGCAGCGGTCCGAGGTACGGCGCGCTGTCTGCGAACACAGCGATCGCGGCCAGGCTGAACATGAGACTTGCGCTCAAGCCAGACCTGTTCGGCAGCTCCACGCTTGAGTTTTCGGCGAAGGCGAACAGGACGCCTAGCAGGACGACCGATCCCCAGTCAGGCGCGTCTCCGGCCAATGCGAACGCAACCGCGGCCGAGAACGTGATCGCAACCAGTGCGGCGCAGTAGACCCGGAATCGGACTGCAGGAGTCATGTGGGTGCGAGAAGGGCGGAGGGGGCAGAACCCCGACGGTGTTCGTCGTGCGAATGCACTTGCTACCGCAGGCTCTTGCTGGCGCCGCCGGCAAGCAGCAGCGCAGCAACACTTGAGCCGATGATCGTAAGACGAACCATCACTCTCTTCATCACAGCGAATCCCCCCAATCAATGGGAACTCCCGTCGACCTAGCTAGGGGTCGATGAGGTGACGCTCCGCTTCGAGGCTCTGGTGAACCTCAGTGATCGCCGAGGCCCTGCCCGCTCCGTCCGTTCCTTCGCTCACCTCCCTCCGGCTGATCCACAACTATTTACATTGCCCTCATGAGCCACATCAGTCTCATCTGCTCAACGAACTGATGCAAGGGTGTGATTGCATCCGCGCTACCACTCTCCGCGCGAAATTCGTCATCAGGCAGTCACGAAGGGCGCCATTCCCGTATCCTCTGGTGCAGGTGCGGCACCCTCCTCGGGAGGGCAACGACGTGGGAGCGCTGGAATGCCTGAGGACCAACTGACCTCCGACCTGGACCTCCGAGCGCTCGAGGCCGAGTTCTGCCGCCTCCCCGATGTCATGGCGGCGCGCGTCGTCGCCGACGACGCGGGGCGTCCGGTCGAGGTCCACGTCCTCGCCGGGACCGGGAAGCACGCGAAGCAGGTGGTGCGCGACATCCAGTCGGTCGCGCTCGCCTCGTTCGGCATCGACGTGGACCGACGGATCGTGTCGGTGGTGCAGCTCGGCGAGGACGGCGCCGGCGACGAGCTCCCCGACCGGAGCACCGGGGTCCACCGGATGCGGATCATCGGCATCGACACCAGCAGTACCGGATTCCGCGGCACGGTGAAGGTGACGCTCGGATCGGACTCGAGCGAGGCAACCGGGTTCGCCGAAGGACCGATGGCCGCGACCACACGGCCACGCCTCGTGGCCTTCGCGACGCTCGATGCGCTCCGCCAGCTCGAGCCGGCTGCCGAACAGCTCGACGTCGCGAGCGCCGAGCTCACGCATTCCGCGACCGGAGACGTGGTGCTGATCACACTCGTAGTGGTCGACCCGCCACATGAGTGGCTCCTCACCGGGTCGGCGATCGTCCACAACGTCTCGGACGACGCGGTCGTGCGCGGGGTCCTCGATGCGGTCAACCGACGGCTCCGCCGCATCCGGTCCGACCACCCGAGCACCTGAGCCGAAACGCGTCGGTCGTTGAGCGGCCCGACCGCCGCGCTCTGCTCGTACCGCCTCGGCGGCACGGACGGAGTCTCCGTCGAGGCGGCGAAGTGGGAGTGGGCGCTGCGGGACCTCGGTTTCGACGTTCGGCGGGTTGCCGGCGACTTCGGTGACGGGCTCCGCCCCGACGACACCTGGTTGCCCTTCCTGGCGATCGATCCCCCCGCCGGCGCGCGGCCCGAGCCCGACGCCCTCGCCGCGACCTTGGCCGGCGCCGACCTGGTGGTCGTCGAGAACATCTGCTCGCTGCCGCTGAACGAGGAGGCAGCCGAGATCACCGCAGGCGTGCTGGCGCGACACGAGGGCAGGATCCTCTTCCACCATCACGACCTCCCCTGGGAACGTCCCCATCTCGCCCACCTCACCGCGTTCCCACCCCGACACCCGAACTCGCTGCATGTGACGATCAATCGTCAGGCTCGCGACGCGCTCTCGGAGCGGGGGATCAAGGCCGTGGTGATCCGCAACTCGTTCGACCTCGACCCGGAACCCGGCGATCGGGACGGGACCCGGAGCGCCTTCGGCTTCGGCGTTCACGAGCTCGTCGTGCTCCAGCCCACTCGTGCGATCCCGCGCAAGGAGGTGGGCGACGGCATCCGCTTCGCCGAATCCGTCGATGCGGCCGACCGAGGCCGGACCGTTCGGTTCTGGATCACAGGGCCGGCAGAGGATGGGTTCGACGCCGAGCTCGACCGGCTCGTCGGATCGGCGAGCGTCCCGGTCACCGTCGGGCGCGCCCCGAGCCCGGCGGACGCGTACGCCGCCGCCGACATCGTCGTCCTTCCCTCGAGCTGGGAGGGCTTCGGGAACCCGGTGATCGAGGCTCTCATCGCGGGACGACCGCTGGCCGTGGCTCGCTATCCGGTGCTGGAGGAGTTCCTCGATCTGGGCCTGACGATCCCGGACCTGACAGATCCCGGGGCGGTCGCCCGGCTGGTCGAGGAGCCGGATCTCGCCGTCGATGTGGCCAACCGGGCCTGCCTGCGCGCGCATTTCGACCTCGCCGACCTCCCTGACCGGATCCGCACCGCCCTGACGGGGATAGGTTGGGATCGTTGGTGAGCGAGCTCGACGATCCGGTCCTCGTCCGCCGCGCCCGCATCGCGAGTGCGGTGACCATCTCCAAGCGCGTCGGCTATGCGGCCCTCCTGCTTGCGATGGCTGCCTTCGCGGTCGGGGCCGTCACCGACTTCCCGAGCTGGCTCGTGGTGACGTCGATCGCGGGCCTCATCGCCGCAACCGTGATCCTCCCGATCCCGATCGTCTTCGGATACGGGGTTCGGGCTGCGGAACGCGAGGAGCGCCAGTCCGGCCGTTGACACCTCGGGCATTTCGTTGCTCTCGGACCGCACGATCTAGCCTCACGTGGCGTTCGACTGACCAGAGGAGAGAGAGATGCGGTATCGCCGCTTCGGCAGCTCGGACCTCGAGGTCTCGGAGGTCGGCTTCGGCACCTGGACCCTCGCCAGCAACTGGTGGGGGGAGGTCGAGGACAAGCAGGGACTCCTGAGGACCGCGCTCGACGCCGGGATCAACTTCATCGACACCGCTCCGGTCTACGGAACCGACGGCATCGGCGAGACGATGCTCGCGGATCTGCTGCGCGCGGACCGCGACGACATCGTCCTCACCACCAAGTGCGGCTACGACATCGACGCACCGAGGCGGTTCCCGGGCCAGTCGGAGCGTCCGCACGACTGGCGCCCGGAGGCGGTGCGCAAGCAGCTCGAGGACTCGCTCAGCCGGCTCCAGACCGATCGCATCGAGCTGTACCAGCTGCACAACACCCGCATCGAGCCGATCCTCGCCGACGACCTCTGGGCCGAGCTGGAGCAGCTCCGCGCCGAGGGCAAGATCCGCGAGCTCGGCGTCGCACTCGGACCCGCGATCGGGTGGGTCGAGGAGGGGCTGCAGGCGGTCCGCAACCGTCCGATCGTCTCGCTCCAGACCGTCTTCAACATCTTGGAGCAGGAGCCGGGGCTCACCTTCGCGGCCGAGGACAGCGTTGCCGACGGGCGCGTGAGCCTCATCGCGCGCGTCCCGCACGCCTCCGACACGCTGTCCGGCAAGGTCACGCCGGACACCGTGTTCCCGAAGGACGACCACCGCTCGCACCGCAACCGCGACAACATGCTCGACAACTTCGAGAAGGCAGCCACAATCTCGTTCCTCTGGGAGGACACAGGTCGGACGATCGGCCAGGCCGCGATCGCCGGCATCCTCGCGAACCCCGCGTTCACCAACGTGCTCCCGACGTGCGTCACCGAGGACGAGGTACGCGAGTACGCGGCCGCATCGGACCTCCCGCTGACCGCCGACGAGAAGTCCCGCCTCGACGAGCTCTGGGCCCGCAACTTCGATCACGAGGACCGCTACGTGATGCCCTTGAAGTCGAGCGTCTGACCCGAGAGATGGCGACCCGACTCCCTGCCGAGCAGCGGCGGCGTCAGCTCCTCGACATCTCGTGCCAGGTGTTCGCCGAACGCGGCTTCCACGCCACCTCGATGGACGACGTGGCCTCGAAGGCCGGTGTCACGAAGCCGGTCCTCTACCAGCACTTCCCGTCGAAGCGGGCGCTGTTCGTCGAGCTCCTCGACGACGTCGGCCGCCAGCTCCTCGGTGAGCTCGAGGTTGCCACCCGCGGCGTCACCACGGGTCGGGAGCGCGTCGAGGCCGGGTTCAACGCCTACTTCCGTTTCGTCACGGGCAACGAGGCCGCGTTCCGGCTCCTGTTCGGTGCCGCGGCTCGCAACGACGTCGAGTTCACCGAGATCGTCGATCGCATCCTCGACGACTCGGCTGAGGCGATCAGTCAGCTCATCGACATCCGGGGGACACCCGAGCACCGCCGGGTCCTCGCGCACGCGCTCATCGGGATTGCCGAAGCGACGAGCCGCGACGCGCTCACGGACGAGGGTCCGCTCGATCCCACCGTCCTCGCGCAATGGGTATCCGAGCTCGCGTGGTTCGGTTTGAGGGGCGTTCGCGCCGAGGAGAACGTGCGCACGCGGTGACCGTCGGGTGGGACCCGATCGTTTCGCCGATCAGACAGTACGGAGCAGCTCGACCACCGGGATCGCACGATCGCCTGCGTTCTCCTGGTACTCGGCGAAGCCCGGCATCGCCGCGACCTGCTTCGAGAAGATCTCGCCGCGGTCCGGCTCGGCGAGCTCGACCGCGGTCGCCTCGTACTGGTCCGTCCCGATCTCGACTGTGACTGCGGCGTCGGCTCGGATGTTGTGGATCCAGTCGGGATCGGTCGGCGCGCCGGCCTTGGACCCGAAGACGAACCGTCGGTCGCCTTCGGCGAAGTACGCGAGCGGAGCGATCCGCCTCTTCCCGCTCCTGGCGCCGGTCGTCGTGAGGAGGAGCAGCGGTGCACCCTCGAAGCCACCCCCGACCTTGCCCGCGTGTGCGCGGAACTCCTCGATGATCTTGGAGTTGAATTCGTTCATGTCCATCGGGTGAGGGTACTCCCACTATCGATACGGCCGTCCGGCCCGCGCGTAGGCCGCAGCCGAGCGGTAGAGGTTGATCGCCATCAGGCTCGTCTCCTCCGAAGCCCGCCGCTCATAGATCTCGGCGACGCCCGCCTGGATCGCCGCGTCGTCAGGAGCTGCCTCCAGGGCGTAGTCGGCCAGGTGGCACGCGACCCGCAGGTCTCCACCGTCGGCGCGGCGCGTCGCTTCGTCGAGCAGCGCGTTCGAGCCACCGGCGACGGCGGCCATCGCCGTCGCGACCTCGTCGCGATCCGCAGGCTTGAGCTCGCTCGGGCGGCCCGAGAACCAGCCGCCGTAGTAGCGGATCACGTTGCGCACGATGAACTCGCCTTCGTCGTACACCGGCTGGAGCCACGGCGACTCCGACACGGGGATGTCGACTCGACGAACGACGTCGACGTGCGGCGGCGAACCGTCCTCGAGGACCTCGAGTGTGCGGGCGACGATCGCCTCGAGCAGCTCGGCGGTCTCGAGAAGGATTCGCTCGACGAGCGCAGCATCGTCGACGACCGGTCCGCCGTGACCGGGCGCGAGCGACCGCGGCTGCTTGGCGGCCATGGCGCGCAACGCCTTCGCCCAGTCCCAGGGGTAGCGCTGCACCTTCTGCGGGTTCCCCGCGTTCGGCACTCCCCAGATCACGAGGTCACCCGGGCACAGCACACCGCGGTCCGGGCAGTACACCCACGTATGGTCATCGGTCTCGCCGCGCGCGTGGAACAGCTCGAAGGTCACACCGCCCACTTCGATCCGGAGCTCGTCGTCGTACAGGAGATTCGGAGGGATCGCCGGCGCCTCGAAGTCGACGGTCTCGGTCGCGTCGACCGCCCCACCGAACTGGCGAGCGTTGAGTGACCGGTTGTGTCGTGACGTGCGCTCGTAGCGCTCGAACCGGGCAGGCATCGCACGGTGGCCGATGACGGTCGGCTCCGACTGACCCTCGATCAGGAACGGCGCCAACCCGAAGGCATGGTCGACATGCCCGTGGGTGTAGATCGCGGTGTGGACCGGAGAGTCGGTCGCCTCCCGTATCTCCCTGGCGAGGTGCGGTCCGAAGTTCTTCGTCCCCGTGTCGACGAGGACGAGACCGTCGTCGGTCTCGAACGCCGTCACCCCACTCAACAACGACGCGAACCATGTCCGATCGGCCACCTCGATCGGCCCACCGTTCCAGAAGAACTTGGCGTCCTCTGGCGGCTGATGCCGCATCTGCACGAACTTGTCGGTGGGGTTCTGGACCACGGCCGCGCCTCCCGGTTTCGGAACCCGGAATGTATGACTACGTTCTTCGTTCCGCCACGTAAGGGGACAGATGGAACAGCTGTCAGGACTCGACGCCGGCTTCCTGAGCATGGAGTCGCCCCGGACGTACGGCCACGTCACGAGCGTCGCCCTCTTCGATCCGTCGGGTCCACATGCCCACCTCAGCCCCGAGTCGGTCCGCGCCGTGATCGAGGAACGAATCCACCTCCTTCCGATGTTCCGCCGTCGACTCGTGGAGGTCCCGTTCAACATCGACCAGCCCTACTGGATCGAGGATCCCGACTTCGACCTCGACTTCCACCTGCGCCACATCGCGGTCCCGCCGCCCGGTGACCGCGCCCAGCTCGGCGAGCTGGCGGCTCGGATCGCCGCCCGGCACCTCGATCGGAGCCGTCCGCTCTGGGAGATGTATCTCATCGACGGCCTCGAGGACGGTTCGATCTGCGAGCTCACGAAGATCCATCACGCGTGCATCGACGGGGTCGCCGGCTCCGAGATCCTGAGCGTGCTGCTCGACCTCGAGCCGAGCCCGGCGCCGGCCCCCGGACCCGAGACACGCTGGGAACCGGATCACGTGCCGAGTCCGTGGTCCATGCTCGGTCGCGGCGCGGTGAACCTCGTTCGCCGGCCCGCGGCGGGGGTGAAGCTGCTCCGCGACGCGATCCCCGCCTTGCCGTCGCTCGGTGCGAACCTCGGCGTCAGGCTCCCGGTGGTCGGGCCCGCGAGACGCGACGAGGTCCTGGCGCGACCGACATTCCAGGCCCCCTCGACCCCGTTCAACGGGGTCATCTCCCCACACCGCCGGTTCGCGTACGGAGGCGTCGAACTCGAGCGGGTCAAGCGCATCAAGAACGCGGTCGGTGGGACGGTCAACGACGTCGTGATGGCGTTGTGCGCGGGTGCGCTCCGCCGCTGGCTCATCGCGCACGACGCGCTGCCCAGCGCGCCGCTCGTGGCGATGGTGCCCGTGTCGGTGCGCGTGGAGGAGCATGGAACGCTCGGCAACCGGATCTCGGCGATGCTCGCAGCGTTGCCGACCAACGAGGCCGACCCCCGTCAGCGCCTGGAGCTCACCCGGGCCGAGATGGCCGTCGCGAAGGAGGAGCACGGCGCGGTCCCGGCGAGCCTGCTGCAGGACTTCCTCAACTTCACGCCGCCGTCGGTGGCGGGGATGGCGAGCCGGGTCGTGACCCGGACCCGGCTGTTCGAGCGGATGAACATCCCGTTCAACCTGATCATCTCGAACGTCCCGGGACCGCAGTTCCCCATCTACCACTGCGGCGCCGAGATGCAGGCGCTCTACCCACTCTCCCCGATCGCCGATGGGGTGGGACTGAACATGACCCTGATGAGCTACCGCGGCAGCCTCGACTTCGGCCTGCTCGCCGACCGTGACATGGTGCCCGACATCTGGGCACTGCTGGAAGGAGTGGACGCCGAGCTCGACGAGCTCGAAGCCACGACATCGAGCTAGCGACAGAAAGAGGAGGCAACGTGGGCTACGACCCGATCGTGGCGGAGACCGAGGCCGTCGCGGCACACCGCGAGCCGGTCGTTCGGCATCCGGAACAGGAGGCCGCGGCTCACGCACGCCTTGATGCCTACCGCGCCGAGCACGGCCGAAACCCGAACTTCTGCTGGATCCTGTTCGACGACGTGGGCTGGGGCGACTTCGGCTGCTACGGCGGTGGTGTCGCGGTCGGCGCGCCCACACCGCACATCGACCGCCTCGCACGCGAGGGGCGGATGCTGACGTCGTGCTACTCCGAGCCCTCGTGCAGCCCATCACGTGCCACGCTCATGACGGGGCGCCTCCCGATGCGACATGGGCTGCTCCGGCCGCCGATGTACGGAGAGCCCGGGGGACTCGAGGGCGAGATCACGCTCCCCGAGCTGCTGAGCGACGCCGGGTACGTCACCCAGTGCGTCGGGAAGTGGCACATGGGAGAGAACCGGGAGTCCCAGCCCCAGCACGTCGGCTTCGACGACTTCTACGGGTTCCTGTCCGTGTCCGACATGTACACGGAGTGGCGCGACCCGTACTTCTTCCCCGAGATCGCATACTCGGAGGAGCGGACGAAGTGGATCGAGAACCAGCCGTTCAACAAGTGCTTCGTCCACGCGACGCGCGGCGGCGAGATCGAGGACGTCGAGGAGGTCACGATCCCGGTCCTCTCAATGCTCGACGACAAGTGGGTCGCGTACTCAGAGGACTTCATCGGGCGTATGGCAGGGGGCGACCAGCCCTGGTTCCTCTATCACAACACGCGTGGCGCGCACTTCGACAACTACCCGCTCGAGAAGTACCTCGGCTCGTCGCCCGCGAAGCATCCGTACAAGGACACGATCATCGAGCTCGACGACATCGTCGGGCGGATCGTCGCCAAGCTGCGCGAGACCGGCCAGTACGAGCACACGATGATCTTCGTGTCGTCCGACAACGGTCCGGAGATGGAGACCTGGCCCGACGCGGCCTACACGCCGTTCCGGTGCGCGAAGGGCTCCACCTGGGAGGGGGGCGTTCGCGTCCCTGCGATCTTCACCTGGCCGGGGATGATCGACGCCGATCACGCGTCGGACGGGATCTTCAACTTCTCCGACCTGCTTCCCACCACGCTCACGCTGGCGGGGGCCGGGGCGGCGGTCCCCGGTGATCGCTTCATCGACGGGATCGACCAGTCGGCATTCCTGCTCGCACCCGACGGGCTGTCACACCGCAAGTACCACTACTACTGGCTCCAGACGATGTTCTCGGCCGTGCGCTGCGGTGAGTACAAGATGATGCTCGCGTCGATCTCGGACGACAGCCGCGACGTCGTGAACCCCGGCGGCTTCACCGGCGTGGAGCAGAAGTACCCCTACGGGCGCCTCTACAACCTGTACCTCGATCCCAAAGAGACCCATAGCTACCTGATCCGGAAGCTCGCGTACATCGAAGCGTTCACGAGCGGCCTCAGCAAGCACCTCCGCACGTTCTCGAGGTACCCCCCGAAGAACGCGATGTCGCGCCCGAGCGAGGCCTAACGTGAGCAACCGTTGCAGTGGGAGAGACCGAATGAAGGTGCGCCGACGATGACCCAGACAACCGGACGCAAGGGCGGCGCGGCGACGATCGTCTTGCTCACCCTGGCGGCAGGGCAGTTCATCATGGCCCTCGACAGTTCGGTGATGAACGTGGCAATTGCGACGGTCGCCAAGGACGTCGGCACGACCGTGACAGGGATCCAGACGGCGATCACGCTCTACACGTTGGTGATGGCATCGCTGATGATCACTGGCGGCAAGATCGGCCAGATCCTCGGCCGCAAGCGTGCGTTCGCGATCGGCGGTGTCATCTATGCGTGTGGGTCCCTCACCACCGCACTCGCGCCGAACCTCACCGTGCTCATCATCGGCTGGTCGTTCCTCGAAGGCTTCGGCGCGGTGCTGATCATGCCGGCGATCGTGGCATTGGTTGCTTCGAACTTCTCCAAGCCGGAGCGACCGAAGGCGTACGGGCTCGTCGCCGCGTCAGGCGCGATGGCAATCGCACTCGGCCCGTTGATCGGTGGTGCGTTCACCACCTACTGGTCGTGGCGATGGGTCTTCGTCTGCGAGGTCATCGCCATCGGCGGGATCCTCGCCTTCTCGCGGCGGATGCAGGACACTCCCGCCGAGGAAGGGGTTCAGCTCGACCTGGTCGGTACGGCACTCTCCGCGGCGGGCCTCGGACTGTTCGTCTACGGCATCCTCCGCTCGGGGACGTGGGGTCTTGTGCAGCCCAAGCCCGAAGCGCCCCAGTGGCTCGGGCTCTCGCCGGTGATCTGGCTGATGCTCGCGGGAGCGGTGACCCTGGCGATCTTCATGCGTTGGGAGAATCGGCGCATCGAGCGAGGCGAAGGAGCACTCATCGACCCCGCGATGCTGCGAATCCGCCAGTTGAAGGCGGGCGTCGTGTCGTTCTTCTTCACCTACCTCGCCATGGCCGGCATCTTCTTCGCCATGCCATTGTTCCTGTCGGTCGCGCTCGGGCTCTCGGCCA
>JAWOIO010000017.1:0-11921 GCA_046484625.1 Acidimicrobiia bacterium | reverse complement strand
GTTCAGACGCTGGCGGGCTCCGGCGCGTCGACGCGGTAGAGCGCGGCCGCGTTCTCCCACAGCACCTTGCGCCGCACTGCGTCGGGCTGGTCGGCGAACGTCGCCTCGATGACCTCGCGGACGTTGCCGTAGAGGCAGATCGGGTGCGGGTAGTCGGTCTCGAAGAGCAGGTTGTCGGCGCCGATCGCGTCCACGACGCGCCCGAGCCCGTCGGACTCGAAGAACGAGCAGCCGTACACCTGCCGGTGGAAGTACTCGCTCGGCAGCCCTTCGCCCGGACGGTCGCGGGCCATCGACGACTGACCGTGCGCGTAGTCGAGCGCCTCGAGCACGAACGGCAAGAACCCGATCCCACTCTCGACCGACACGAACTTCAGGTCGGGGAACCGAGCGAGGAGCCCGCACGTGAGCAGGTCCACGATCTGGATCCCGTTGCCGAGGAAGAGACTCACCGATGTCGAGACGTGCACCGCCCCCATGCCGTGTGCCTTCAGCCGCGCCGGCGAGAAGTCGCCGAGGAAGTCGCCGCTGCCGATGTGGAAGCTGATGGGCTGGCCGGTCTCCTGGGCGACCGACCAGAGCGGGTCCCAGTGCGTGTCGCCGATGTAGGGCAGCCCGAACCGGTGCGGCTCACCGGTGAAGAGGACGCCGCGGTGCCCGAGCTCGGCGCACCGCGCGACCTCGGCGACCGCCGCGTCGACGTCCCAGAACGGGGTTGCGGTGATCGCGAGCAACCGCCGCGGGTCGGTCGCGCACCACTCGGTGAGGAAGTCGTTGTAGGCCCGCACGCACGCGAGCTGGAGCTCGGCATCCTCCAGCCGGAGGAAGCCCTGCCCGCCGAAGCCCCCGACGTTGGGGTACATCACCTGGGCCCAGGCGCCGATCTCGTCGAGGTACGCGAGCCGGGCGTCGGCGTCGTACGCCGCGGCCGGGACCTCGTCCATGTTGCGCGGCGAGGCCGGGAACGGCTCCGGCCAGCCGGCGACCGCGGTGTGCCCCACCGAGGCGAACGCGGTGCTGTCGCCGAGATGCCAACCGTCGCGCCCGGTCTCCGGGTCGCGTCGTAGCTGGGGGCCCCGGTCGCGGAACTTCGCCGGAAGACGGCTCGACCACAGGTCGCCGGGCTCGGTGATGTGGGCATCGACGTCGATCACCCAGTCGGCGCCCCAGTCGTGCGCTCCATGGGAGGTCATGGCGTCAACGTAGCGTCCGCGCGGGGCGCGTCCCACGGGCTCGGCTCCCGGACGGGGCTCACGGATGCGGGTCTCTGCGCTAGACACTCCCTCGGAGGTGCCTCGATGACCCAGAACCCTGAGACGCGCGAGCTCGCCACCGGCCTCGAATTCCCCGAGGGCCCGGTGGTGATGGAAGACGGATCGGTGCTCGTCGTGGAGATCCACCGGGCCACGCTCTCGCGGGTCCCGGCCGGGGGCGGCACGGCCGAGATCGTCGCCGACCTCGGCGGTGGCCCCAACGGCGCGGCGATCGGTCCCGACGGCGCCGCCTACGTGGTGAACAACGGCGGCTTCGTGTGGAGCGACTTCAACGGGGCGATGATCCCGTTCGACCTGACGACGATGAGCAACGAGCCCCCCGACTTCCAGGGGGGATGGGTCGACCGCGTCGACCTCGAAACCGGCGCGCACACGACGATCTACCGGGAGTGTGACGGCCTCACGTTCCAGGGCCCGAACGACATCGTCTTCGACACCGCCGGTGGCTTCTGGTTCACCGACTTCGGCAAGACGCGGCCCCGTACCGCGGATCGCGGGTCGCTGTTCTATGCCACGCCCGACGGTTCCCACATCGTGCAGGCCGCGCGCGGGCTGACCGGCCCGAACGGCGTCGGTCTCTCCCCCGCCGGCGACCGCGTCTACGTGGCCGAGAGCTATACCGGCCGCCTGCTGGCGTGGGACGTGACCGCGCCGGGAGTCCTCGCGAGCCCCGCGCCCACGGTCGTGGAGGCCACCAAGGGACACTTCGACTCCCTCGCGGTCGAAGCCGACGGCGACATCGTCGTCGCGGCGATCGGCGCGGGCCTGTGCGTGGTCGCGGCCGACGGCTCGGGCCACTCGTACGTCCCGATCAGCGAGCCGATGACCACCAACGTCGCGTTCGGTGGACCCGGCCAGCGGACCGCGTTCGTCACGCTCTCGGCGTCGGGGCGCCTCGTCGAGATGGACTGGCCCCGCGCCGGCCTGGCGCTCTCGTTCTCGGCATGAGCAGCATCGCCGAGCACGTCCGTCGGCGCGCTGCCGCCCGCGACGACGTCGCGATCCACTTCGAGGGCAGCACGCTCACCTGGGGCGAGTTCGTCGATGGCGTTGCCGCGCGCGCCGCGTACCTTCGCTACCACCTCACCCCCGGCGAGCCCCCGCACGTCGGCGTGCTCTTCGACAACATCCCCGAGTTCCCGATGTGGCTGTGTGCCGCCGCGATGGTGGAGGCGGTCGTCGTCGGCATCAATCCAACCCGCCGCGGCGCCGAGCTGGCGCGCGACATCACCCACACCGACTGCCAGATGATCGTGAGCGAGGGTCGCCACGTGCACCTGCTCGACGGGCTGGACCTGGGCGTCGCGGGAGGCCACATCCTCGACGTCGACACCCAGCGGTACCGCGATGCACTCGCGCCGTTCGAGGGCACGGCCCTGCCCGACGAGCCGGTCGACCCGGCCTCGCTCTACCTGCTGCTCTTCACCTCGGGGACGAGCGGCGCGCCCAAGGCCTGCATCATGTCGCAGGCACGGCTGCTGGGCTCGAGCGCGCTCTTGGCCGAGATGCTGGGCCTGGGGCCCGACGACGTCATGTACCAGGTGATGCCGCTGTTCCACTCGAACGCGATCATCACGACGTTCGCACCCTGGGTGATCTCTGGCGCGGCTGCCGTGCTGCGGCGCCGCTTCTCGGCCTCGGGGTTCCTCCCCGACGTGCGCGAGCACGGTGTCACCTACTTCAACTACGTCGGCAAGCCGCTCTCCTACATCCTCGCCACGCCCGAGCGACCCGACGATGCCGAGAACACGCTGAAGTTCGTGTTCGGCAACGAGGCCGCCGACCTCGACATCGAGCGCTTCTCGACGCGCTTCGGAGTCCCCGTCATCGACGGGTACGGGTCCACCGAAGGCGGTGCGAACATCAGCCGAACACCCGACATGCCGAAGGGCGCGCTCGGGATGGGCGGCGAAGGCATCGCGATCGTGGATCCCGAGACCGGCGAGGAGTGCGTCCGCGCCGAGTTCGACGAGCACGGGCATCTCCTCAACGCCGAGGAGGCGATCGGTGAGATCGTGAACAAGGGCGGCGCGTCGCTCTTCGAGGGCTACTACAAGAACGAGGAGGCGAACGCGGCGCGGGTGCGCGACGGCTGGTACTGGACGGGCGACCTCGGGTACCGGGACGAGGCCGGCTACTTCTACTTCGCCGGACGTGACTTCGAGTGGCTGCGCGTCGACGGCGAGAACTTCTCGGCCGCGCCGGTCGAGCGGATCCTGGCCCGCCATCCCGACGTCGTGCTCGCGGCGGTGTACGCCGTCCCCGACGAGGAGGTCGGGGACCAGGTGATGGCCGCGATCGAGCTCCGCCCCGGCACCACGTTCGACCCCGAGGACTTCGACGAGTTTCTCACCGAGCAATCCGACCTCGGGACGAAGTGGTCGCCCCGCTACGTGCGCATCACGGCCGAGATGCCCAAGACGGAGACCCAGAAGGTTCTCAAGCGCACCCTGCGCCGTGAGCACTGGGTCGTCGACGACCCGGTGTACTGGCGCGAGTCCAAGGTCGCTCCGCTCCGGGTCATGACCGACCCCGACCGCAGCGACCTGCACGCCCGCTTCGCCGCCCGCGACCGTGCGGATCAGCTCGGGAGGCTCTGACCATGATCGATCTCCACGGCCGCGTCGCGATCGTCACTGGCTCGGGCCGTGGCATCGGTCGGGCCGAGGCCCTTCGGCTCGCGGCGTACGGCGCCAAGGTGGCCGTCAACGACCTCGGGGTCGCGACCGACGGCAGCGAGACCGGCGAGACCCCCGCCGACGAGGTGGTCGCCGAGATCCGAGACGCGGGCGGCGAGGCGGTTGCCGACCGGTCCGACATCTCCTCGATCGAGGGTGGCGAGGCGGTGGTCGCGCGGGCGCTCGACGAATGGGGCCGCATCGACATCGTGGTGAACAACGCCGGGTTCGGGCGGCCCCGCATGGCGTTCAACCTCTCCCCCGAGGAGTGGGACGACGTGATCCGCGTCCACCTGCGCGGCACGTTCGCGGTGTCGGGACCTGCGTGTCGGTGGTGGCGCGCCGAGTCCAAGGCCGGCCGCGGTGGCTACGGACGGATCGTGAACACCGCCACGGGCCTGCTGCTCTATGGCGGCGCGGGGCAGTCGAACTACGTCGCCGCGAAGGCCGGTGCGCTCGCATTCACCGAAGCGCTCGCGACCGAGATGGCCCCGTACGGGGTGACCGCGAACTGCATCATGCCGTCGGCCGCGACGCGGCTCGCGACGATCGGGTGGCGCATCGAGCGCAACGCGGCACGCCTCGACGCCGACTTCGACCCGACCGACCCGACGCACGTCGCCGAGATGGTGAGCTACCTCGCGTCGCCCGAGGCCGGCTGGGTGTCGGGCCAGTGCTTCCAGGTGCGGGGTGGGATCGTCGAGCACATCCAGACGTTCGTCGTCGACCGGGTCGCCGAGCGGACCGACCGGGGCTGGGCGGCGTCCGACCTCGCCGCCGAGATCCCCCGCATGTTCGGCGCCGGCGCCCGCCCTGCGGACCCCCCGCCGAAGGAGTGGCAAGAGCAATACCGCCAGAAGGGCACCGCCTCCACCTCTTGAAGGAGCCGCCACCATGGAACTCGAGCGACTGCACGCCACCCTCGGAGGCGCCCGCGACGCGATCACCGTCCGGCGGGTGTACGGCGACCCGATCGAGCGCGACGGCATCCTCGTCATCCCGGCTGCGGCCGTGCGCGGCGGCGGAGGCGGGGGTGGCGGCAACGGGACCCAGCCCACCGGCGAGATCGGGGAGGGATCCGGCTTCGGCTTCGGCCTCGATGCGCGACCGGTGGGTGCGTTCGTGGTCGACAACGGTGATGTCCGCTGGGAGCCGGCTGTCGACCGACCCCGGGAGATCGTGACCTACGTCGCTGCGGGGGCGCTGGCGCTCCTCGCGCTGCGGATCTTGCTCCGACCGCGGCGCAAGCGCCGATGAGCGTCGGGGACCCCGCTCTGGGCGACGCTTGCCGAGCTGAACACGCCGCTCGCGCTCCACAACGTCGCCGGCACCGTGATCGACGTCCCGATCGAGATCCTCAGCCGAACAGGACGGGCAGCGCCGGCGGGGCGCGAAACGCGAGGCCGCTGATCCGCACGTTCTCCGCCTCCGGGTCGAGCCGCACGTTCGGGAGCCGGTCGAGCACGGCGCTGATCACCACGGTCGTCTCCATGCGGGCGAGGTGGATGCCGAGGCACATGTGGACGCCGAACGCGAAGCCCATGTGCTGCTGGGGCTCACGGAAGATGTCGAACTCGTCGGGCCGGTCCCAACGCGCCGGGTCGCGGTTGGCCGCACCCATCTCGACCGCGACGGGCGAGCCGGCCGGGATCGTCACGCCCGCGACCTCGACGTCGCGGGTCGCGGTACGTCCGATGCCGGTGAGCGGCGGCTCCCACCGGATGCCTTCCTCGATGGCCTGGGGCATGAGGGCACGGTCGGCGCGCAGCGCCTCGAGCTGGTCGGGATGCGAGAGCAACCCGAACATCAGGTTGCTCGCGGACCGGTAGGTGGTCTCGGCGCCCGCGGGGAGCAACAGGCGCAGGAAGGCGATGATCTCCTCGTCGTCGAGCCGCTGCCCGTCGAGCTCGGCCCGGGTGAGCACGCTGATCATGTCCTGGCCCTGCCCGTCACCGGCCCGGCGTTCGGAGATGATCCGCGAGAAGTAGTCGTGGAGCCACACCGACGCCTCGAGCCCGGTCTCGATGTCGCTGATGATCGTGATCAGCTCGACCGCCTTGCGGTGGAACTCGTCGAGGTCGTCGGCCGGGAGGCCGAGCATCCCCGCGATGACGGTGACGGGGAACGGGAAGAACAGCTCCTTCACGAGGTCGGCCCGACCCTGCTCGACGAACCGGCCGATGAGGCCGTCGACGACGGGGACGACGAGGTCGGCCTCCCACCGGTCCATGGCCTTGCGGGTGAACGCCTGCTGGAGCAGCGAGCGGTACCGGTGGTGCTCGGGCTCGTCCATCTCGAGGATCGAGTGACCCATGAGCAGGCCGATCGTGTCGGCGTACCCGGCCGACGAGAAGGTCGCGCCGTCCTTGAGCGCCTGTTGCACGGCGTCGAACGACAGCACCGCATAGGGCGTCGGGCCGTCGCCGGCGAGCGCACCCCCGAACGGGTCCTCGATCCCGAACCGGTGGGCGAAGCTCCCGGTGTGCACCGGGCACTCCGCCCGCATCTCGTGGAAGACGGGGTGGATGTCGTCGACCTGGCCGACGCCGGCGGCCGCATCGAAGGCGGCGAAGGGGTCGCGCTCCTGGTCCGGGGCCGGCTGCTCGTCCGTCACATCGCTCATGGCGCAGCAGCCTGGCACATCGTCCCGGCCGCGGGTGTGGCAACCTTCGCACTCCTGTCCGAGACGACCCCGAGGCCCCGATGACGAGCTTCCCCCACCGTCGGTATCCGAAGCTGTTCGAGCCGCTGCGCGTCGGGCCGTTCGAGCTGCGCAACCGGGTGATCTTCGGCGCGCACTTCACCATGTTCACCGAGCCGAACGCGGTGTGGGGCGAGCCCGGCTTCTACGGCCGGCGCTACGGCCGCTACCTCGCGGACCGGGCCCAGGGCGGCGTCGCGGTGGTGATCGCCGGGGAGACGGCGGTGTCCCCGAACACCGCGTACAAGATGCCGAACAACGCCAACGGGTGGGACCCGGACTGCATCCCGCACTACGCCCAGCTCACGTCGCAGGTCCACGAGCACGGTGCGCTGGCCTTCGTCCAGCTCACCCACTCCGGGGCGATGATGCTGGGCAACTGGTCGAAGGAGGTCGCCGTCGCGCCGTCGGTCTCCCCCGACCACATGGAGTCGCCGAAGGCGATGGACGCCCGCGACATCGCCGAGTCGATCGAGTACCACGTGAAATGCGCGCAGCACGCCGTCGCCGGCGGCTTCGACGGCATCGAGATCCAGAGCGCCCACGGTTACCTGCTGCACCAGTTCCTCACGCCGAAGTACAACTACCGGACCGACGCCTACGGCGGGTCGATCGAGAACCGCATGCGCTTCGGTGTCGAGGTCGTGTCCGCGGTGCGTGAAGCCGTCGGTGACCAGGTCGCGGTCGGACTGCGGCTCGCGGGCGACGACGAGCAGACCCACGGCCCCGGGCTCACCGCCGACGACTGTGCCGAGATCGCGGCCCGCTACGAGGAGCTCGGGCTCGTCGACTTCCTCAACGTGAGCGTGGGTATCGGCGGGATCGGGATGGTGCGCACCAACTACACGCCGCACGCGTTCGGGGTGTACGCCGCGCACGCGATCAAGAAGGCGGTGCGCGACACGCCGGTGTTCGCCGTGCACCGGATCCTCACCCCGGAGGAGGCCGAGCAGATCCTCGCGAACCACGAGGCCGACGGCATCACGCTCGTGCGCGCGCTGATCGCCGACCCGGAGTGGGTGAACAAGGCGCGCGAGGACCGCGACGAGGAGATCCGGCGGTGCACCGGCATCAACCAGTCCTGCTACGGCAACCTGCTCCAGTCCATGCCGATCAACTGCGTGCAGAACCCCGCGGTCGGCCGCGAGGACGACCTCGGCCTCGGCACCCTGGAACCCGCCGCCACGAAGAAGAAGGTGGTGGTGGTCGGTGGTGGCCCCGGCGGCATGGAGGCGGCATCGACCGCGGCTGCGCGCGGCCACGACGTCACGCTGCTGGAGAGAGAGGACGAGCTCGGCGGCAACCTGCGGTGGGCCGCGCAGCTCCCCGGTCGCGAGGAGATCTGGGAGATCGCCCGCTGGCGCATCGGTGAGTGCGAGCGCCAGGGCGTCGACGTGCAGCTCGGCGTCGAGGCGACGGCGGACTCGGTGGTCGCGCTGGCCCCCGACGCGGTGATCGTGGCGACGGGTGGCCACGCGACGAAGCTCGGGCGGGCCGCGTACCACCCGATGCCGGTGCCGGGCTCGGAGGCCGACTGGGTCCTCGACCACGTCGAGGCACTCACGGCCCACCTCGCCGATCCGGGGTCTCCGGGCTCCCCGGGCGCCCTGGGCAAGAGGGTGGTGCTGCTCGACGCGGTGGGCCACGCCCAGGCGATCGGCCTCGGGGAGCTGCTCGCCACGGCAGGCGCCGAGGCGATCTGCGTGACGCCGCTCCCGATGCCGATGGCGCTCGACGGGGAGTCGGCCTCGGCGATCCTCCCCCGCGCGGTGCAGGCCGGGATGCAGTGGCGCCCGAACACCGTCCTCGGGTTCATCGGCGACCACGACGTGACGCTCTTCGACGTGCTGTCGCACCAGACGGAGACGATCGCCGACGTCGACACCGTGGTGATCCGCACCCATGGGCTCCCGAACGACGACCTCACCGTCGCGCTCGACGGCAAGATCCCCGAGGTCGTGGCGATCGGCGACGCGGTCGCGGTGCGCCTCGTCGACCGCGCCGTCTACGACGGCCACGTCGCCGCGCGGGCGCTGTAGCTCGTCGCCCCGAGCGCGTCAGGCCGCCGCCGTTTCGGGTGGGGCTCTACCCTCGCGGCCCTCTGGAACACGCAGGTCCCAGCTCCCGTCGTCGGCGACGACGATCTCGCAGCCCTCGTCGTGCACCAGGTGGTGGTGCCGGGAGCAGACGTTCCCGAGCTCGTGGTAGGTGGTGCGGCCGGAACGAGCGAACGCCTCGGTGTGATGTCGGTGCAGGTTCGTGGCGCAGTCGCACCCGCGGACCTTGCAGCGCTGGTCGCGCTCGGCGATCGCGATCTTCAGCGGCATCGGCACGTGCCGGGTGCTCGACACCACCGTCTGGACGTCGACACCGTCGGTGACGACGAGCTGAAGCAGCCCGTGGGAGAGGACCTCGCGGGCGTGCGAGACGGGCACCGGACCGACGCCGGGGATCTCGCAGGTCTCGCCCGGCTCGGTGTGGCCCCGCAGCAGCGCCGGCAGGTCGACCCGCACCCGCGCGACGTGCTTCGGGCGAGCGCCGGCCGGCTCGCGCCCTGATCGGGCGAGGTCGCAGAGCGCGTCGAAGCGGTACGCCTCCTGCGACTCCCGCCGCTCGGCCGAGCGCGCCTCCTCGAAGCGCCGCCGGGTGAGCGGCTCGAGCGCTTCGAGCAGGTCCGCGACCGCGGCGGTGGGCCCGGAGAAGCTGCCGTGGGTAGCCGCGCCCTGGTTCCACACCCGGAGATGCCGATCTCGGCGGGCGCGGCGGGCGGCGGCCTCCTCGTCGGTGGCCGCCGCCACGACCCGCTCCTTCTCCGCCCGCAACCCGCGCATCCCGGATCGGGACGCAGTGTTCAGGAGGCGCCGCTCCGACGTGGGATCGACTGCCGCGCCCGCCGACACGAGCGCGGCCTGGGGGATTGAAAGGGTCGCGTCGAGGAGGCGCTCCCGCGTCGCGGGAAGGGTCTGGACCCGCCTCGCCGTGGCGAGGGCCTCGCGGGCGACGCCTTCGGAGCAGCCGGACGTCTCCGCCAGCCACTGCTCCGGTGACGCGGCGCGTCCACCGCGCCAGGCCTGCGTCTCGTCGGCGCGGCTCGCCAGCGCGGCCTTGGCGGTGGCCGCCAGCTTCTCGATCCGGGCCGCCGTGGCGGTCAGCCGGGCCGCGTCGGAGCCGGCCAGGCGAGCGGGCTCCAGCCCGGCCACCACTCCCGCGAGATCCTCGGCGATACGATCGAGTACGAACATATGTTCGATACTAGCACATGGGGTGTGACAGTCAGCCCCGGGGAGTGGGGTCAGTTCGATGTCGTCTCGGCGAGCATCGTGCAGGCCCCGCCGTCCGTCCCGACGACTCGGAAACCCAGGGACTCGTAGAGATGGCGAGCTGGGTTCTCCGGCTCGACGCTCAGGCTGATCTGCGCGCAGTCGTTCATGGCGGCAGCGTGCAACAGCTCACGGAGCAGACCACGACCGACTCCACGTTGCCTGCGGCCACTGACGACCGCGATCGACAGCTCGGGAATCGAGGGTGCGACGAATCCGAACCCTCGATCGGAGTCTGTGAAGTGGCGGTACCACGCCGCACCGATCGGGTCGGAGCCGTCAAGCGCGATGATCCCGTGGTCACCGATCCTTGGCCATCCAATGACGTAGTGGGCGAAGAAGGGGTTGGCGAGCACGCCGTCGACGGATGGGATCGCGTTCGGTTGCCACGCGACCGCCTCTGCCAGCATCTCGGTCAGGAACCGAGTGTCCTCGGCGCCGGCCTGCCGGTACGCGATCCTCGGACTCACGACTCGTCCAGCCGTTCACCCCCGACCGAGCTCGTTCTCGGCGCGCACGAAGATCAGCGCAGTCGCGCCCGTCAGCAACCCCGACGAGAGGAGCGCCGAGACCCCCTCCGCGCGCCCGACGTCCGCGTCGAGGGCACCCGAGATCCCTGGTGCGATGATCTGCCAGACGCCGTAGGCCGCGGCGGCGGCTGCGAGCGCGAACGTGAGCGCGGCGACCGCCTTTACGGATTGCAGGTACGTGCGGTTGACGGTGGCGACACTCGACGCCCCGCGTGCGGCCAGGATCTCGATCCGCCGGCGGCGGTGGTACACGAACACCGCGCCGGCCGCGAGCGCGGCGAGGCCGCTCGCCACCGCGGTGTCGTAGTTCGCGTCGTTCTCCGGGTTGAACGTGTAGATCGGGAAGTCGAACCCGAGGCTCAGGATCGAGCCGCCCGGGCCGCCGCTCTCGCCGATGTAGGTCTCGTCGACGAACGCCTGCTCCTGGATCCGCACCCGCGCCTCGTGGTCGACGATCAGGTCCGTGAGGGCGCTCACCGCCACGAAGGCGGCGAACAGCGCGACGAAGAGCGTGACGAGCGAGATCGTCCCGACGTAGCGGGCCTCGCCGTCGTCGCCCGCCGCGCCGGTGCCGCTCCGTCGCACGAGGAGGATCGCGACGACCCCGATGAGGAGCGCCAGGGGGATGAAGAGCCCCAGCTCGTCGGGCAGCGATCCGGTCGGGAACGTGAACGGGAACATGGCGCCTCCTCGGGTTCGGGCAAGTGTGTAGCAGTGAGGCTCCCCCGGCAACCGGGCCGCCGAAGTTGGGGGGCTCAGGCCGGAGCGCCGCCGGCGACCAGGATCGACTGGCCGCTCACGAAGCTCGCCAGGTCGCTCGAAAGGAAGAGGATGACGTTCGCGGTCTCCTCGGCGGCCTGCAACCGCCCCAGCGGGATGCGGGCCGCGGCCCACTCCTCGAGCGACCGCCCGCGCCGGGTCGCCCCGGCGACGAGCCCCGGGTTCCCGGCCGTCCCGGGATCCACTCCCATCGGGCACACCGCGTTCACCCGGATGCCCACGGGTCCGAGCTCCCGGGCCAACCCTTCGGTCATCCGCCCCAGCGCGGCCCGCGCCGACGAGAACGCCACCGAGCCGGGCTCGGCCACCAACGCGGCCGACGACGACAGGCTCACGATCGCGCCGCCGCTCCCCTGCTCCCGCATGACCCGGGCGCATGCACGAGCGCCGAGGAACGCCGTGGTCGCGTTCGCGTCGAGCGCGGCCGCCCACTCCTCCGGGGCGAGGTCGACGAGCGGGCCGTTCCCCAGTGCCGGGCCGGTGCCGCCCGACAGGTTGCAGCCGATGTCGATGCGCCCGAGCTCGGCGACGGTCGTCGCGACGGAGGCGTCGACAGCACTGGCGTCGGTGATGTCGACGGGGAGCACCAGCGCGCGTCGTCCCTCGGCCCGGACATCCTCGGCGGTGGCCTCGAGTGC
>JAWOIO010000117.1:0-4680 GCA_046484625.1 Acidimicrobiia bacterium | reverse complement strand
GGCCCCAGTTCCTCGGCTACAACCAGTTGCGGCCGGCCCAGTCCGGGCACGTCGTCGCCAGAGCCGGTGACGACGTGTTCTTGGCGGTCGGTGAGTTCGGCCGCGGACGGAGTGCCGTCTTCGCGTCCGACTGCGGTCCCCACTGGGGTCCGCCGGCCTTCGTCGAGTGGGTGCATTACGGACGCTTCTGGACCAACCTCGTGCGCTGGCTCGCGCGTGCCGAGGAGTCACCGAGTCCGAAGGAGGTGAAGTCCGACTGACGCTCGACCTGATATCGGGATGACAAGCCGAACGGGTACCCAATCTCTAGATTCTCGGAGGAACCACATGAGTCGCACCGTGCGCACGCTTCTCTTCGCCGCCACCATCGTCGGTCTCGTAGGGGGCACGGCATTCGCCCAGAGCACGCCGCAGATCGGCCTGAGCACCATCAACCTCCAGGCCCTGTTCTTCAACCAGATCAACGACGGTGCGATCGATGCCGCTAACGAGTTCGGAGCCGAGGTCCAGATCGTCGACTCCAACAATGACCCCGACCGTCAGGTTCGTGCCATCGAGAGCTTCATCACGCAGCAAAAGGATGCGATCATCGTCGTCGCGATTGACGTCAACGGTATCGTGCCGGCCCTGCAGGCCGCTAGGGACGCCGGTATTCCCGTGGTCGCCATCGACGCTCAGGTGGCATCGCCACCTGCCAACACCTTCATCGGCGTCGACAACTACGGCGCCGGGCGTCAAGCCGGTGAGTATACGCTGACGTACATCAACGACACACTGGGCGGAAGCGCCAAGGTCGGGATCGTCGGCGCGCTGAACTCGTTCATTCAGAACCTGCGCCGCGACGGCTTCGTCGACGTGCTCTCGGGCGTCGAGGGCGTCGAGATCGTCAACGTCGTCGATGGTCAGAACCAGCAGGAGAGGGCGCTGACCGCTGCCGAGAACCTCATGACCGGCACGAGCGATCTCGACATCGTGTATGCGACGGGCGAGCCCGCCCTGATCGGTTCGATCGCGGCCGTCGAATCCCAAGGCCGGACGGATACCGTACGAATCATCGGCTGGGATCTGACCGCCCAGGCCGTTCGCGGCATCGAACAGGGGTTCGTGCAGGCGGTCGTTCAGCAGAACCCTTACCAAGAAGGCTTCGAGGCAGTCCGAGCTTCCCTCGAGATGATCGCTGGCAATGAGGTCGGTCTCGAGATTCTCATCCCCATCGACATCGTTACCGCTGAGAACGTCGACGACTTCCGCTACCTGTTCGAGTGAAGGAGGAACGGTGGGGCGGGTATCACCCGCCCCACCGGCACCCCAGATGAACCACCAACCCGTCCTCGAACTCTCCGCGATCGAAAAACGCTTCGGACCGATCACGGCATTGAGTGGGGTCGATCTTACGCTGCATCCCGGAGAGGTCCTGGGGGTCGTTGGCGACAACGGCGCCGGCAAGTCGACGCTGATGAAGGTGATCAGCGGCGCATACATCGCCGATGCTGGCACGTACCGGCTCGATGGCCGCGAGGTCCACTTCCGGTCACCCGCCGACGCGAGGAATGAGCGCCTTGAGATGGTGTACCAGGACCTCTCGTTGTGCGACACCATCGACGTCGCCCAGAATCTCTTCCTTGGCCGCGAACCGGTGAAGCGTATGCTGGGCCTGCCCTTTCTCGATCATCACCGCCTCCATGCGCAGGCGGCCGAAGTGCTGGCACGCCTACAGATCAAGGTTCCGTCGACCTACGTCAAGGTGAGGAACCTATCCGGCGGACAACGCCAAGCGATCGCGATCGGGCGGAGCGTGGCGTACGACCCGAAGGTCCTGATCCTCGACGAGCCAACGGCAGCACTGGCAGTCAAGGAGGTCGAGGAGGTCCTTGCGTTGATTCGCAGACTGAAGAGCGAGGGCGTTGGCGTCATACTCATCAGCCATCGCTTGCAGGACGTCCTCGAGGTCACCGACCGGATCATGTTCATGTACGAGGGGCGCAAGGTTGCGGAGCGTGCCACGCCTGAAACGAACCTCGAAGAAGTCATCAAGCTCATCGTGCAGGCATAGGTGGCCGCCATGACGAAACTCCTACACGAAGGCCTGTCGAGACGCCTTCGTAACCCCGACACCGTCTTTCAACTCACCCTGCTGTCGATCTTCGTCGTGGTGTTCCTGGTGCTGGCAGGGACCTCCGACCGTTTCGTCACGACGGCCAATTTGTGGAACATCGTTCGCCAGGCGGCGCCGACGCTCATCGTGGCCGTCGGGATGACCTTCGTCATCACCGTCGGCGGCATCGATCTATCGGTTGGATCCATGTTGGCCGTCATCGCCGTGCTCTCGGCCCTCAGCCTGAGTGCTGGGTGGCCGATCTGGCTCATGGTCGTGGCCATGTTGGCCCTCGGCATCGCGCTAGGGTGGTTCAACGGCTATTTCACCGCGTATCAGTCGATCCCTGCCTTCATCGTGACCTTGGCTACCCTCTCCATCCTGCGAGGGACGGCGCAGCTGATCACGAAGGGGTATTCGATCCCCATTGCACCGGACAGCCCGTTCCTGTGGCTCGGTAGAGGGCGGATTCTCGACGTGCCCGTCCCGGCGATCCTCGCGATCTTCGTCGTCATCGTTGGCTACGTGTTGCTCAACCACACCCGCTTCGGTCTCTACGTCACTGGCATCGGCAGCAACGAGGAGGGTGTGCGGCGCGCCGGGGTCAACGTCCGACGCGTCAAACTGTTTGTCTTCATGTTCAGCGGCTTGGCGGTCGCGCTGGGCGGCATGGTGACGTCGGCCCGCCTCGCTTCCGGCTCCTCTTACTCGGGCGTCGCCTTCGAACTGCAGGTCATTGCCGCGGTCATCGTCGGCGGTACCAACCTCTTCGGTGGCGAAGGGCGCATGTTGGTCACCGTCATGGGTACCCTGCTGCTGGCGATGATCGGCAATGGACTGATCCTCGCCCAGACCGACGCCTTCTACCAACAGATCATCGAGGGCGCGATCATTCTGGCCGCCATCTGGTTCAACCTGATGCTCGCACGACGGCGTCGGAGCTCATGATGATCCAGGGTGTCCTGGGCCCTATCCCGCCCAGTGAACTTGGCATCACCTTGACGCACGAGCACCTGTTCCTGGACGCGCGACCGTCATGGCGAGCCCCCACGGAGGCATCTCGGAAGTCGTCAGCGCTCCTCCCGGTGACACCTGATCTGCTGCACGTTTTGCGTAGCGATCCGTTCATGAACCTCGATAACTGCTCGCTGTTCGATGAGGAGGTAGCGGTCGAGGAGGTCTCGCGGTTCCGGGACGCCGGCGGCCGCACGATCGTCGACGCCACCTGTCGCGGCATCGGGCGCGATCCGCGTGCGCTGCAGCGCGTAGCGCGCCGGACGGGGCTCAACGTGGTGATGGGTACAGGCTTCTACCTCGAGCGCACGCACCCACCTTATGTCGCTGGCGCCACGGTGGAGGAGCTCGCGGCGATCATGGTGTCGGACATCGTTGATGGCGACGAGCAGACCGGCGTGCGGGCCGGCTACATTGGGGAGATCGGAACTGGTCCGGCCTTCACGCCGCAGGAGCGCAAGGTGTTGGCGGCGGCCGCACGTGCGCAGGCGTATACGGGGGTTGCGCTCGCCGTCCACCTTCATGCCTGGGGACGCCACGGCCATGCGGTGCTGGACATCGTTGCAGAGAATGGCGGCGACATCGAGCGGACGATCCTGGACCACATGAATCCGTCGTGGTCGGACGTCGATTATCAGTTGGCGCTTTGCGACCGCGGCGCTTATCTGTCATACGACATGATCGGTCTCGACTACTACTTCGGTCCGGACGACCTACAGTCACCCAGCGACGAGGAGAGCGCCCGTGGCATCGTCGGTCTCATCGGGCGCGGTCACCTTCGCCAGCTACTCCTAAGCCACGACGTGTTCCTCAAGATGATGCTCGTTCGCCATGGTGGCAATGGATATGCGTACCTCCTCGACAACTTCGTTCCGAGGCTTCGACGACACGGTGTCAGCGATACCCAGATCGATGCTCTCGTCATCGGCAATCCAGCCGAGATTCTGGCGGTGCCCGAATGAACGCGATGGGTGTCTTGGGTCCCATCCCGCGCGACGAGCTCGGGATCACCCTCGTCCATGAGCACATCCTATTCGACGTCTCCGACTACTGGAACGAGCCTTCGGAGGCGACGCGTGTAGCGCGTTCCGGCCTTCCAGTATCGATCGAGACGCTCGCCGACCTGCGTTTCGACCCCTTCCTGGTTCGGGACAACCTGATCCAGGGTGACGTCGACGTTGCTGTCGCCGAGCTCCAGGCCCTTGTCGCGTTGGGAGGGCGCACGATCGTGGACGCGTCCAACGTCTCGATGGGGCGAGATGCGTCCGCGCTACAACGCGTCGCGCGTCGTACCGGCCTGAACGTCGTCATGGGTAGTGGCTACTACACCGAGATCAGCCTGGGTGAGACTTTTCGGCGTCGGACTCTCGAAGACCTGACCGAGGAACTGGTCCGTGACGTGCTTCACGGCGTGGGGGACACGGGCGTCCGAGCGGGAATCATCGGTGAGATCGGCACGTCGAGCCCCGTCACGGCGAGCGAGCAGGTGTCGCTACGGGCAGCGGCGCGCGCCCAGGCGGTGACGGGCGCCCCGCTGATGGTCCACCTCGACGGCTGGGCGCGCGAGGGCC
>JAWOIO010000060.1:0-7107 GCA_046484625.1 Acidimicrobiia bacterium | reverse complement strand
CTGCACCGGCACTCGCCGGCACGGCCGGGGCCGGGGCCGGAGACGCCGGGCTCGGCGCCGGAGCGGCCGGGGCGGCGGTCATCCGGGCCGGCGCGACCTTCGTCGCCGGTGCCTTGCGCTTGGCGGCGGCCTTCTTCTTGGCCGGAGCCTTCTTCCTCTTGGCGGGTGCCTTCTTCTTGGTCGCGGCCTTCTTCTTCTTGGCCGGGGCCTTCTTCCTCTTCGCGGGTGCCTTGCGCTTGGCGGCGGCCTTCTTCTTCTTGGCCGGGGCCTTGCGCTTCTTCGCGGGTGCCCGCTTCTTGGTCGCGGCCTTCTTCTTCTTGGCCGGGGCCTTGCGCCTGACCGGGGCCTTGCGCTTGGCGGTGGTCTTCTTCTTGGTCGCGGGCCGCTTCTTCGCTGCAGGCCGCCGCTTGGTGGCGGCCTTCTTCTTCGCAGCCGAGCGCTTCACGGTGCGCTTCGCCGGCATGGTGTGCCCCCTCGCTCCTGCGCACCCGTTGCGCATGGAATCGAACGAGATCCTGCCATATGAACGCCCCATCGCGGGTGGACCCACGCGCGGGCGGCCGGGCAGCGGGACGTTTCGGCCGGGGGTTACGCTCCCGACGTGACCGGCGTCGACACACCGAAGGACTCCGAACAGGGGACGAGGCGCGGTCTCCCGCACCGTTGGCGCGTCGCGCTCGCGACCGGCAATCCTCCGCCCGGGGTCGGGGAGCTCGACGTCGTCACCCGCTGGATCCTCCTCGTGCGGGCATCGGTGCTCCCGATGACCCTCACCGCCGGCCTCGTCGCCGGTCTCCTGGGCTGGTGGAACGCCGGAGGCCGGACCGACGAGTGGCTCTGGGCGCTCGCGGTCGTCGGGATCCTGCTGGCCCACATGTCGAACAACCTCATGAACGACCTCTGGGACCTCGAGGTCGGCACGGACGACGCCGCGTATCCACGAGCGCTCTACGCGCCGCACCCCGTGCTCTCCGGGATGGCCACCCGTCGGGGCCTGGCGCTGCGTGCCCTGGCCGTGAACGTGCTCGACCTCGCGATCCTCGTCGTGCTGGTCGTCGAGCGTGGGTGGCCGATCCTGGCCTTCGGCCTCGGGGGGTTCGCCCTCTCCATCGCCTACACGGCACCGCCGCTCCGACTCAAGAAGCGGGGGCTCGGCGAGCCCACCGTCCTCGTGGTGTGGGGACCGCTGATGGTCGGCGGCACCTACTACGCGATGGTCGGCTCCATCACCTGGGAGGTGGTGCTCGCGTCGCTGCCGTACGCGCTGCTGTGCACCGCGGTGCTCATGGGCAAGCACATCGACAAGATCCCGTGGGACGAGCCCGACGGGACCCGGACCCTGCCGGTGATCCTCGGCGAGCAGCGGAGCCGCGCACTGACCAAGACGATGATGCTCGCCTTCTACCCGCTGGTGGGCGCGCTCGTCGCGACCGACACCGTGCCGATCCTCTCGCTGGTCTGCCTGCTGGGTCTGGCCCGCCTGGCACGAGTGTGGGGGCCGTTCTCGTCGCCCAAGCCCGACGCCCCTCCCGCGGGCTTCCCGATCTGGCCCCTCTGGTTCGCGGCGCTCGCGTTCGTCCACACCCGCGTCGCCGGCGGGCTGCTGGTCGTGGGGATGGCCGCAGGCGTGCTACTCGACGTCTGAGTCAGGTCTGCAGGTCGAGCGTCGCCTCGGCGATGGGTGCCAGCTCGTCGGCCCAGCTGGTGGCCTCGGCATCGTGACCACCGGGTTGGTCGACGGGGACCACGACGAGCTTGGAGAACCCGTGCGCGACGTACTCCTCGATCCGAGCGCGCAGCGCGTCGACGCCTGCGGCGACCAGGTCCTCGGCCGCTGCCTCCGGGCGGACCGCGGCGAGGCGGGCGCGGAGCGCGTCGGGGATCGTGCGAGCCGAGTACACGATCATGGCGCCGAAGTGCTCGGGGTCGATGGTGCGCCCGGCCCCCGCCGCTGCCTCCTCGATGACGGGTCGCCTCGCCGCGCACTCCTCGGGGCCGAGGAAGCTGGCGAGCCACCCGTCGCCGAGACGGCCGCATCGTCGCAGCTCCGACGGCGCGCGACCGCCCAGCCACACGTCGAACGGACGCTGGAGGGGCTTCGGCTCGACCGAGAGCCCCTCGTAGGAGAAGTGCGGGCCCTCGTGGTCGACGGCGCCCTCGGTCCACAGCCGTCGCAGCAGCGGGAGCGCCTCGTCGAAGATCGGCGCCCGATCCTCCCGGCGGACGGCGAAGGCCTGGTGCTCGGCGGCAAGGGGGTTGCCGAGCCCGAAGGCCGGGAGGGCCCGCCCGCCCGAGAGGCGGTCCAGGCTCGCCCAGGCCTTGGCCAGCAACGCAGGATTCCGGCCCGGCAGCACCTGCACGCTCGTGCCGAGCTTCAGGCGTCGGGTGCGGCCGGCCGCGAACGCCAGCCCGACGAGCGGATCGGGCGCTCCGCCACCCACCCGCTCCGACAGCCACAGCGAGTCGAACCGGAGGTCCTCGAGGGCATCGACGAGCTCGCCGAAGCGGCCGTCGTCGTGGAGCCCACCGACGCCGAGTCCCGCGCCGATGCGGACCTTCACGCCGACCGGAACCCCTCGGCCCGTCGCAGCTCGCGGCGCGCGATCTGCATCAGGTGCACGTCGTCGGGGCCGTCGACCAGGCGCACGGTGCGGACATAGGTCCACATCTGGGCGAGGGGCCAGTCGTCGGAGACGCCCGCGCCGCCGAACAGCTGGATCGCCCGGTCGATCACGTTCGTGGCGACGCGTGCGGCGACGACCTTGATCGCGGCGATCTCGAACCGCGCGCCCTTCGCGCCGACCGTGTCCATGAGCCACGCGGCCTTCATCGTGAGGAGTCGGGCCTGTTCGATCTCGATCCGGCTCTCGGCGACGTTCTGCTGGACGACACCCTGATCGGCGAGCGGCTTGCCGAACGCCACCCGCTGCTGGGCACGCGCGCACATCAGCTCCAGGGCGCGTTCGGCTGCCCCGATCGCCCGCATGCAGTGATGGATCCGGCCCGGGCCGAGCCGGGCTTGCGCGAGCGCGAAGCCGCCGCCCTCCTCGCCGAGCATGTACTCGGCCGGGACGCGCACGTCCTCGAAGAGGGTCTCGCAGTGGCCACCACCGGCGTCGTGTCCGAACACGGGCAGGGTCCGCACGATCCGGAAGCCCGGGGTGTCGAACGGCACGAGGATCATCGAGTGGCGACGGTGGCGATCCGCATCCGGGTCCGACACGCCCATCACGATCGCGAACGTGCACCGCGGCGATGCCGCGCCGCTCGTCCACCACTTGTGCGCGTTCACGACGTAGTGATCGCCGTCGCGTCGGATCGTGCTCGAGATGTTCGTCGCGTCGCTGCTCGCGACCCAGGGCTCGGTCATGGCGAAGCACGAGCGGATCTCTCCGGCGAGGAGCGGGTCGAGGAACTGCTCGCGCTGCAGGGGGGTGGCGAACTGATGGAGGAGCTCCATGTTGCCGGTGTCGGGCGCCGAGCAGTTCGTCGCCTCCGCGAGCAGCGGTGTGCGCCCCATCAGCTCGCAGAGCGGGGCGTACTCCACGTTCGTGAGCCCTCCGCCGTGCTCGACGTCCGGGAGGAAGAGGTTCCAGAGGCCGCGACGACGGGCCTCCGCCTTGAGGTCCTCCATGACCGGCGGGTGGAAGTGCGGGTCGCCGCTCTCGGCGACCTGGGCGAAGTAGGTCGGCGTCGCCGGTTCGACGACGGAATCGGCGAACTCGGCGACCCGCGTGCGGAGCTCCTCGGCGTGGGGGTCGACCGCGAATTCCATGGGGCCTCCAGGGGATGTGGGCGTCGCGCACCCTACCGGCCGCGCGATCGGCCCGACCGGCCGATCAGCCGGAGGTGGAGCCCTCGAAGATCTCGGCCGCTGGTGGCTCGGAGAGCGGGGGGCGGGTCGCGCTCCGGAGCTCCTCGGCGGCGCGCCGATCGGCGGCGGTGAACGCCTGCGTGGTGCAGCAGAACTCCACCGCGATCCCGTTCGGGTCGTCGACGTAGATCGACGTGCACCAGCCGTGGTCGATCCGCAGCACGTCGTAGCCGTGCTCGGTCCAACGAGCGTGGTGCCGGTCGAGCGTCGCGAGGTCGCCGGTATCGAACGCGAGGTGGTTGGTCCACGAGGGGAGCCCGAGTCCCCGGCTGATCGACGGATCGAAGTCCTCGGGGATCGCGGGGTCGTCGTGGATGTCCCAGACGGCCAGGCAGCTGCCGTCGCCGGTGTCGTAGAACAGGTGCCGGGCCCAGCCGCCCTCGGGCGCCGCAGCCGCCTCGACCTTCGCCAGCGTGAAGCCCATGACCTCGGAGTAGAAGTGGTGGGTCGCGTCGAGGTCCCGGGTCGCGATCGCGACGTGGTGGAACGCCATGGTCGGCTCCTTTCGCCGTAGGGACCGTACCGCCTGGCCCCGGTACCCTCCGAGCGTGGCCGAGCTCACTGAGGAGTCCGTCGGACCGACGCCGATGCCGGAGGTGGCCCGGTGGGCGGACGACGCGCGCGACGCCGGCGTCGTCGACTGGGACGCGATGGTCGTGGCGACCGCAACACCCGACGGGCAGCCGTCGGCGCGGGTCGTGCTGCTGCGCGGGCTCGACGAGCGCGGCTTCCGGTTCTTCACCAACTACGGGAGCCGAAAGGGGACCGAGCTGTCGGCGAACCCACGCGCCGCCATCGTGCTGCACTGGCGGGAGCAGGGGCGCCAGGTCCGGGCGGTCGGGGACGTCGTCCGGCTCGCCGCCGACGATTCCCGCGCGTACTGGCTCCGTCGGCCCGACGCGAGCCGGCGATCGGCATGGGCGTCGCACCAGAGTGCCCCGGTCCCGGATCGGGCATCGCTCGAGGCGCTGGTCGAGGAGTCCGACGCGCGCCTCGGTCCCGACGGCGACGCCGAGCTCCCGCCGTTCTGGGGCGGCTACGTGGTCGAGCCGCGCGAGGTGGAGCTGTGGCAGCACCGGGACGACCGGCTCCACGACCGCATCGCGTACGTCAGGGACGACCAGGGGTGGACGAGGACGCGGCTCCAGCCTTGAGCGGTCGGGGCGATCGGCCCCCTTCGGCGCGCCAGGCCTCGATGACCGCGAGGTACACGACCAGGCGGCCGAGCACGAGGAGCCACAGGAGGATCGCGAAGATCACACCGATCGATCCGTAGAGCTCCGACGAGGTCGCGACGAAGTGCGGCACCACGTACGCTCCCGCGACCTTCAGCACCTCGAGCAACACGGCCGCGATCAACGCGGGAACGAGGAGCGGGCGCCACGAGATCGAGCGGTTCGGGAGCAGCCACGACGTCCACATCCAGAGTGCGCCGTTGCCGACGATGGTCACGACGATCACCAGAGGCGCGAAGGCGCTCGGCAGCAGGGCCCACAGGGCGGTGGCGCCCCCCGACACCACCGCGAGCACGGCGCCGCCGGCGAGCCAGACGAGACCGATGACCCGGTCGTGCAGGCCGCGCCCGGGGACGCGCCAGGCGGCGTCGAACGCGTTGGCCACGACGAGCGCAAAGCTCGAACCGAGCCAGACGATGCCGATCACCCCGAACACCGTCGTCAGCCGGCGGCTGTCCTGGGCCGCCTCGACCGATGAGGTGACCATGCGGGCCGCCTGGCCGGTGAGGCCCAGCTCGCGGGTGAGGTCGCCGGCGAGGTTGCTGTCCCCGGCCGAGATGTACCCGAGCACCGCGACGCCGAGCACCAGCAGGGCGAACATGGCGAGGAACCCGTAGAGGGTCACGCCTCCGGCGAGGGTGGGACCGCCGATCGCGTTGTATCGGCGCTGGAGCTCCCGCGCCGCCTTCAGCGCGGTCCCGATCGCCGTACGCAGCATCCGCACGGCCCGATCATGGCCTGCGGCCGTCCGCTGGGGCAGGATCAGACCATGACGACCACGGCGTGGGTGTTGCTCGGTTGTGCCGGCATCGCGGCTGTCGTCGACTGGGTCGCCGTCGGTCGTGGGCTGACGACGCTCGAGTACGTCGCGAAGCCGACGGCGACGATCGCGTTCCTCGCGGTTGCGCTGACACTCGACCCGGTGCACGGCGACGTCCGCACGTGGTTCGTCGTCGCGCTGGTCGCGTGCCTGGCCGGTGACGTGTTCCTCATGCTCCCGGGCGGCCGCTTCGTGTTCGGGCTCGGGTCGTTCCTCGTCGCCCAGCTGCTGTTCGCCGTCGGGTTCTCGCTGCACGCCGGCACCGTCGCGGAGCACATGCTCGGGGTGGGGATCGTGGCCGCCCTCGCGGTGCCGCTGTGCCGGCGGTTCGTCCGCGCGCTCCGTGCCTCGGGCCGGTCCGAGCTCGTCGTCCCGGTCGTGGTCTACATCGGGGCGATCGGCGCGATGGCCGCGACCGCCATCGCGAGCGGGAACGCCGTCGCGATCGCCGGAGCGCTCCTCTTCATGGCGTCCGACGCACTGATCGCCGAGACTCGGTTCGTGCGGGACCACCGCGGAGGTCGCGTGGCGATCATGGTCACGTACCACGCCGCCCTCGCGGGCCTCGTCCTCTCCCTGCTCTGACGCAGGTCTGGGTCCCTGGTCTGACCCCTCTCCTGGAGGAGCAGGAGCGGTCTCCTAGAGGAGCAGGGTGGCCGGAGTCCGGTCGGCACCTGCGTCGCCGGCGGTGGCCTTGCGGTGCTCGGCGATCTGGTCGACGGAGATCATCGCGATGCGGTGATCCGATGCGAACTGCTCGAGTGCCGGGAACCGCGCGGGGGATCCGTCCTGGTCGAGCACCTCACAGATCACCGCGACCGGCGCCAGCCCACACAGGACCGCGAGGTCGACGGCGGCCTCGGTGTGCCCGCGCCGCTCGAGCGTCCCGCCTTCACGGGCGCGCAGCGGGAAGACGTGGCCAGGTCGCTTGAACTGCCGCGGCTCGATGTCGGGCTCGATCGCGCGCCGGATCGTGAGCGCACGGTCGGCCGCGCCGATCCCGCTCCCGGCGTCGAGATGGTCGATCGACACGGTGAACGCGGTGTCGCACCCGGCATGCTCGGGCGCCACCATCGGCGCGAGACCAAGGCGGTCGAGCACCGACGGCGCGCTCGGCATGCACACGAGGCCCCGTGCCCAGCGGATCATGAAGTTCACCGCTTCAGGCGTGACCCACG
>JAWOIO010000242.1:0-8360 GCA_046484625.1 Acidimicrobiia bacterium | reverse complement strand
GTCGGGCCAGCAGCAGCTTGGTGCCGACTCCATCGGTGCCGGAGACCAGGACCGGATCGGCAAAGCGGTCGCCGAGTCGAAACAGACCGCCGAATCCGCCCAGGCCCGGACGGACCGGGCGGACCCACTCGCCGTGCTCGTCGAAGGTCCCCTCGGGCCCCCACGAACCTGCTCCCACGGCCCCAGTCTGGGGCCGGCGTCCTACGAGGGCAAGGCCGACCTCAGGCCCCCCTACGCGCGGGGCAGGGATCCGGTCATTGGGAGCGCGGGGGACGACGGGTGCTCCGCCAGCCACCGCAGGAGGGCATCGCCCGCGACCGGACGGCCGAGGAAGTAGCCCTGCCCGGCGTCGCAGCCCATGCGGGTCAGCGCGGACCACACGTCGGCGTCCTCCACGCCCTCGGCCACGACGCGGATCCCGAGGTTCTGGGCGAGCTCGGTGGTGGATCGCACGACGATCGCATCCCCGGCGTCGTTCGCCATGCCGGCGACGAACGACCGGTCGATCTTGATCTCGTCGATCGGCAGCCGTTGGAGCGACGGCACCGACGAGTACCCGGTCCCGAAGTCGTCGATCGAGAGCCGCACGCCGAGACCGCTGATCCGAGCGAGCGCCTCGGCAACCCGGGCCCCGTCGCCCATCACCTGGGCTTCCGTGACCTCGAGGGTCAGGGCACCCGCCGGGACCTCCCATGCCTCGATGAGCCGGGGGATCTCGGCGAGGAGCCTGCTGTCGACGAGGTCGCGTGCCGACAGGTTCACCGCGACGTCGAGCGGATACCCCGCGTCGCGCCAGCGGCCGCGCTGACGCAGCGTCTCCTCGAGGACGCGCATGGTGATGGAGAACATGATCCCGGCGTGCTCTGCCGCGGGAAGGAACGCGTCGGGCCCGATGATCCCCCGTTCGGGGTGCGCCCAGCGCACGAGGGCCTCGACCCCGGTGACCGCGCCTGTGAGGAGGTCGGCCTTGGGCTGGTAGTGCACGACGAGCTGGTCGTCGTCGACCGCCGCCCTGACCTGCCGCGACAGCTGCGCCGTCGCGGCGTCGGTGTCGGCGAACAGCTGACACCCGGTGCCCTCGGTCTTGGCGACGTACATCGCGGCATCGGCCTGGCGGAGGAGCGCGGTCGAATCGCCGCTGTGGGTGGGAGCGAGCGCGATCCCGATGCTCGCACCGACGACGACCTCGCCCGCCTCGATCTTCATCGGTGCACGAATCGCCGAGTGGATCTCCACGCCCGCTCGACCGCCGCGTCCTCGTCGGGAACCTGGCGGAGCAGGACCGCGAACTCGTCGCCGCCCAAGCGCGCGATCACGTCGTCGGGACGCACCGCGCCTCGCAGCCGAGCCGCGACCTGACGCAATGCGTCGTCGCCGTCGTGATGGCCGTACGTGTCGTTGATCGCCTTGAACTCGTCGAGGTCGAGGAGGAGGACCCCGATCGTCGCCGCGTCAGCTCGCCGGTCGAGCGCGGCGTCGATCTCGGTGACGAACTGCACCCTGTTCGCGAGCCCCGTGAGCGGGTCGTGGAGCGACTGGTGCTCCTTCTCGGCCGCATCGCGACGCAGGGCGTCGATGAGCCGACCGTTCTCGAGCGACACGCTGGCGTGGGCGGCCAACGTTTCGAGGAGCCGGACGTCGTCGGCATCGAAGGGCCGCGCGCCCTCCGCGCGGTTCGCGACCAGGAGCATCCCGGAGATTCCTTCATCGCCATGGAGCGGGGCGACGATGCCGTTGTGGATCCCGCGTTCCGCGAGGTGCGCTCCGAGCCGGGACTCGTGATTCGAGGACGTGAGGACGAACGCGGAGTCGCGCGCGACCGCGAGCGCCCAGACGAGGTCGGCGGGGTCGACGCTCTTCGCCGCGATCGCCTCGGCGCCGGTGTCGTCGCCGACGACCCGGAGGAGTCCCTCGCCCGCGCGGCGCCCGAGCAGGACGACCTCTGCACGCGCGGCACCGGTGGCGGCGCGCGCCTCACGAAGCACGACGTCGACGACGGAGTCGACCTCGAGCGTGCGTGCGACCTGTCCGGTGAAGTCTGCGACGACGGCGAGGCCCTGATAGCGCTGACGGAGCGAGGCGTAGGCGTGGTACGCGAAGAAGAGGACCGCAGCGATGACGACCAACAGGAGCGCGGCCGCGGGATCCCGCCATGCCACGACCACGGTGAGGAGGGCGAGGCTCGTGCCGGCCAGTGATGCAGCAACACCGATCCCCGCCGCCCACCAGGAACCGACGTGAGCCCGACGATCGTCGACCGCCGCGCAGTGGCGCCGGACCGCGGCCGACAGCGCGTCGGCGGCAAGGACGGCGGCGCCGGCGGCGAGCCAGCCGTGCGCGGTGATCGCGGAGGTGTCGCCGAGCACGGCCCGGAACACGGCGACGGCGACGGTCGCCGCGGCGAGTGCCCCGAGGACGCGGATGGGCGACGTCGGCCGCAGCAGGTGTCGGTGCACGAGGAGCGCGAGGACGATGCCCACGACCCGCGCGAGGAGGAGCCCGGGCGGCGCGACGAAGTACAGACCGATCACGAGTGGGATCTGGGAGAGCGAGACCGACGACACCTGCCATCGGTCCTGGAGCGACAGCACGAGGAGGTCGGCGATGGCGAAGAGGGCCGCGAGCCACACGACGTCGACGGTCACGGGCGCCGGCACCTGGGACCAGGGGACGGTGCCCCCGGCGAGGAGGACCACGACCAGCGCTCCGAGCGCGCCGGCGACCACGACGATCCGTGGCCAGACCGCGAGACCCGGCCCCGCTCCCCCAAAACGCATAGCGTGAGGATAGTCCCACTCTCCGTGGTGTTTCCAGAGGCACCTGCACCTGTTCCGGACGCAGATCGCCCCCGGGTGCCGTCGGGATCAGCTCGGGCAGGAATGGCAGCCTCCTGACATGGCCGTCAGGTCCGTGCGAGGATGCCGGGCACCAAGGCACGCGAGAGCAGCAACGCACACAAGGGCAGCAACGCACACAAGGGCAGGGGGACACGTGGCGGCAGCGCTCGACGGGATCAGGATCCTCGACCTCACGTGGGGGTCGGCCGGGCCGCTCGCCGTGCTGCTGCTTGCCGAGCAGGGCGCCGACGTCATCAAGGTCGAGCCACCCGCCGGGGACCCGTTCCGGGGCTACGACGGCTACAAGGTGTGGACCCGGTCCCGGCGCTCGGTGCGCTGTGATCTGGCCGGCGACGCCGGCCGGGCTGCCTTCCTGGAGCTGGCCGCGACCGCCGACGTCGTCGTCGAGTCGTTCCGGCCCGGGACCCTCGACCGCCTGGGGGTGGGCTGGGACGCCCTCCACGCGGCCAACCCGCGCCTCGTGCTGGGTTCGGTACCGGGATATCCGGCCGGGCACCGCAACGCCGAGCGTCCCGGCTACGACGCCCTGGTCCAGGCCGCGTCCGGCGCGCAGTGGGAGCAACCGGGCTGGCGACCGGGCCCGATCTTCCTCCCGATGCCGCTGCCGAGCATGGGCGCGATCTTCCTCGCCGCAAGCGGCGTGCTGTCCGGACTGCTGGCCCGGGAGACGACCGGTCGCGGCCAGCACGTGCAGACGTCGCTGCTCCAGGGCGTCTGGCTGTACTCGACCCAGATCTGGCAGTCCATCGAGCACGCCGACGCCGCGATCTTCGCCATGATGGCCAAGAGCCACCCGCCCGGGGTGCACCAGGGGATGATCTTCGAGTGCGCCGACCGGGAGTTCGTGCATGTCTCGGTCATGAGCGGCATGACCCCCACGAAGACGCTCGACGAGATCCTCGGCACCGAGCCGATCCCCGCCGACCGGCTCGAGGGTCTGCTCCCCCTCGAGCAGCACAACCTCATGACCGAGCGAAGAGGCAGTGCCTTCAAGCAGTGGAAGTGCTCCGAGCTCGTCGCGGCGCTCATCGAGGCCGGCCACATCGCCGAAGCCATCGTCGAGCCCGAGGACCAGTTCGCGCACCCCCAGCTCGTGGCGAACCAGATGGCCGTGACCGTCGAGGACCCGGACCTCGGGTCGACCACACAGATCGGCGTCCCCATCCACCTCTTGGGGACCCCGGGCGCGATCCAGGGGCCCCAGCCGCGGGTCGGGGAGCACGACGCCGCCGTGTGGGGCGAGGTCGGCATCGCCCCCGACGCGCTCGGTGCCGTCACCGGCACGGCGGCATCCGGCCCGTCGTCGAAGTCGACCGGCGCATCGAAGTCGACCGGCGCATCGAAGTCCTCTCCGGCCGCGCCCACCCGCGCCCGGCTGCGCGTCCCCGAAGGCGAGCCCGAGCACCGCGCGCTCGGCAAGTACCGGCTGATCGACTTCGGGCAGTACCTGGCGGGACCGTTCGGCCCGATGATCCTCGGCGACCTCGGCATGGACGTCGTGAAGGTCGAGCCGGTCACCGGCGACGGCATGCGCATGGCCGCGACCCCGTTCTTCGGGTGCCAGCGGGGCAAGCGCGACCTCGCGCTCGACCTGAAGAAGCCCGAGGGTCACGAGCTCGCGCTGCGCCTCGTCGGCACCGCCGACGTCGTGCACCACAACATGACGAAGGGCACCGCGACCCGTCTCGACCTCGACTACGCGGCCTGCAGGGCGGTGCGCGACGACATCGTCTACTGCAACACCTATGCCTACGGGCTCGAGGGTCCGTTGTCGCACTTCGGCGGGCTCGACCCGCTCTACCAGGCGTCGTCGGGCATCGAGCACGAGCTCGGCGCCGTGAACCACGGCCACGATCCTCTCTACTACCGCTACGGCATGTGCGACGCCGCGAACGCCCTGCTCTCGATCGTCGGGGTGCTGGAGGCCCTCGTCCACCGCGAGCGCACGGGTGAGGGTCAGGAGCTGTGGACCAGCCTCATGGACGGCGGCGCGGTGTTCGCGTCCGACACGCTGCTGCTCCCGGACGGGACGCCCGCAGCGCGCCCCAAGGTCGACGGGCTGCAACGCGGCTTCGACCCGGGATACCGCCTCTACGAGACGAACGACGGCTGGGTGTGCGTGGCCGCGATCGGCGACGACCACTTCGCCGCGTTGTGCGCCGCGTTGGGGGTAGAGGCCGCCGGACGATCACGCGCCGATGTCGAGCCCGAGCTCGAGGCGGCGTTCGCGACGAAGACCGCGGTGATGTGGTCCCGCATGCTGGACGATGCCGGCGTCCCGAACGAGATCGCGCTCGACGTGCAGAACGGCATGGTCGGGCTCTACGACGCCGACCTCGAGCGGCTGGGGATGATCGCCGAGTACGACCATCCGATCATGGGCCGCATGCGTCAGTTCGGGGAGCTCGTCCACTTCTCGGAGACCCCGGGCCTGATCCATGGTCCGCCGCCGCGGGTCGGCGAGCACAGCCGCGAGATCCTCGAGGACCTCGGCGTGAACGGCGCCGAGCAGGAACGGCTCCGCGCCGACGGTGTGGTCTACTGGCCCGACGACTCGTACCCGTGGGGGTGGTAGCGGTGCCGATCGTGCTGGGCACGACGTACGAAGCGGTCGTCGAAGACGTCGTGCGGGTCGTCGAGGCCATCGGCGCGCTCATCATGATCCTCGGCGGCCTGTACGCGGGCGTGCTCTACACCCGGCACTGCATCAGGTCCAACACCGACGGGTTCATGGAGCTGCGTCGCAACCTCGGCCGGGCGATCCTGCTCGGCCTCGAGGTGCTCATCATCGCCGACATCATCCGCACGATCGTCGTGGAGCCCACCCTCGAGAGCGTGGGGGTGCTCGGCATCATCGTGATCATCCGGATCTTGCTCAGCTTCTCGCTCGAGGTGGAGGTCGACGGCTCATGGCCTTGGAACCACTGGAAGACGGAGGGGCGCGACAAGTTGCCCTGACCTTCACGATCGCTTCATGCGGGATCCGTCACGGTGCCGGCATGACTCGAATCCGACCTTCCCTGTCCCCCGCTCTCCGCTCGTTCGTCGTCCTGTCCGTGGTCGCGGCCCTCACGGTCGCGCTCGTCCCGCTCGGAACCACACGACCCGCCGGGGCCGTGGTGGGCGGTGCGCCGGCGTCGATCCACGAGTACCCGTTCGTCGTGGCGCTGGTCGAGCCCGGATGGGGGGCGGCCAAGTCGCAGTTCTGCGGCGCCACGCTGATCGCGCCCGACTGGGTGCTCACCGCTGCGCACTGCGTCACGCACCCGCGTAGCGGCAAGCCGGACAAGGCGAATCGGATCGAGGCGCTCATCGGGCGCGACGACCTCTCCCGTCGCGGCGGTGAGCGCATCGCCGTGGACCAGATCGTGGTCCACCCCGACCGCATCGACCCGGACCGGGACATCGACCTCGCGCTCGTCCACCTCGTGCGCGACGTTGACGCTCCAATCGTCGCCCTCCCCGGCCCCGACGACACCTCCCTGCTCACCCCGGGCAGCCCGGCTCGGGTCGTCGGTTGGGGGGTCAGCACGGCGGGTGGGAACCGCGTGGTCCGTCACGCCGAGGCGTCGGACCAGCTCCTCGCGGCCGACGTCCCGCTCGTCTCGGCTCGGACCTGCCGCAACGTGGTGGACGCCGACGCCATCGGCCCGCATGCGTTCGAGCTGTGCGCCGGTGACGTCGCGAACGGCGGGGCCGACGCCTGCGACGGCGACAGTGGCGGTCCGCTGCTCGTGCCGACGTTGGGTGGGTACGTCCAGGTCGGCATCGTGGCGTGGGGCGACCGGGGCTGCGGCCTCCCCGACAACCCGGGTGTCTACACGCGTGTCGCCGCGGCGGCGGACTGGATCGCGGCGACAGTCGCCTCCCGGTAGCGCCCGGTCCCGGTAGGTTTCGGGGCGTGCTCGAAGCTCCGGACCGTCGACCGGTTGCCCGCGCCGTCCGCTGGCTCGCCGGTCGATCCTCGTGGGTGCTGTTCGCGATCTTCCTCGCCTGGTTCATCGTGTGGACGGTGGCGGCGTTCCTCGTCCTCGACGCGATCGTGGAAGCAGAACGTCAGACCGATCTGAGCGCGGTCGCCGGTTCGATGATGGGGGCCGTGGGCGCGTTGTTCGCGTTCCTCACCGGCTTCGTGATCGCGTCGGAGTGGGCCCAGCACCGCGACGCCGAGCACACGATCGGCATGGAAGCCGACGCGTGTGTCCGGCTCGCGTGGGCGAGTGCAGCCCCACACTGCGACGGGGTCGCGATCCGCACCGACCTCGCCGCCTACCTGCGCTCGGTGATCGACCACGAGTGGACCCACCTGGAGGCCGGCGCGTACAGCTCGCCCGCCACCCACGACCGCATCACGGAGTTGCAGGGCCGCATCCGCGTGATCGCCTCGGATCGTGACGTCCCGCCGACGGTCGCCGGCGACCTCACCCAGGCAGTCGACGCGGTCTCGGTGACGCGCGCCCATCGCTGCAACGTCGCCCGGCACGACCTCCCGGCACCGCTGTTCCTGTTGGCATTCGTGGCCGGGGTCGTGCTGGTCCTCACCGCCGTTGCACTCGCGCTGCGGCTGCACGGCGGCGACGCAGTCGTGCTCGGCGGGATCGTGGTCACGATCGCGCTCGACCTCGCGCTGCTCGTCGCGATCTCGGTGCCCTTCACGGGTTCGCTCGCCGTGAGACCGGCGACGCTCGAGCACGTCCTCGAGGATCTGGAGACCGGCCGCTACGGTCCGCTCGCCTGACGCGGCTCGCCGCCCGTCACGCCCTCCCGAGCGATCGCCTCGGCGAGCTTGGCGCCGTCGTAGCTGATGATCTTGACCGGAGCGAGCTCGAGCACGACGCGGCGAGGTGTATCGAGCATCGCCGAGATTGCCTGCCGGGCCGACTCGTTGTCGGGGTGGAGCGCCTTCGCGAACGCCTCGTAGAACCACTCGAGCGTCTCACGGTCCTCGTGAATCGTGCACGTGGTCTTGAGGGTGACCGTGCGGTCGGGCCCCAGCTCAGTCCCGTCTCCCGAGATGATCACGCAGCTCTGCGGCCGACGACGCAGGGCGGTGACGCGGAGGCGCTGAGCGCTCGTCGTCACCCAGATGCACCCGCGAGCCCAGATGTAGCGGTGGGTCACGCCGACGGGCCAGCCGTCGCTGGTGGTCCAGCACACGGAGCACACCCGCTGCAGCGCGTAGAGCCGCTCACGGTCCGCCTCATCGAGCGGGTATTGGGAGACTTCCTCGAGGCTGGCCATGGGACGGGGCGCTCCTTGCTGCTCTTGCGACGGCTGCTCTTGCGACGGCTGTTCCTGCGATGGCTGCTCTTGCGACGGCTGTTCCTGCGTCGGTGCTGCGCGCGATTCAGACGGGATCCTGGGGGAGCGCCACCCAGGCCGGAAGCCCTGGCCAATGCCATGCTGTACGGAAATGGCAGGGATCCATCCAAGCGGGTGAAGGTGGAGGTGGCCTTCCAGGAATCCACCATCACCGCACGCATCACCGACGAAGGCAGGGGC
>JAWOIO010000182.1:0-4329 GCA_046484625.1 Acidimicrobiia bacterium | reverse complement strand
CGCAACATCAAGTTCTCCAAGCATCTGGCCTCGTAACGCGAACCGGCGACGCTCCGCCGCCCCGCGCTCCCGGTCGCGGGTGGCATACGTGTTGCCCCCGACGGTGCGTCGGAGGCGTCCCGGACTTGCCCCTTCGCCGGGCCCCTTCGAGATCCGACCGGGCCGAGTGCTGACGGACAGGCAGGCGAGATCCTGCGACCGTCCGGGTGGAGGAGCCAGAAGGCGCCTGCGGGGCGCCTGCCGCCCACCTGGTTGATCGATACAAATCTGACCGACAGTAGCGGAAGCCACGGTTTCCGCGGCGCGCGGCGCGAGGACTCCGCCGGCGTGCGGCCCCGGGTCGCGAAGCCCGGGGCGGGCGTGCGGTCGTACACGTCGAGCAACCACCAGGAGGGCAGACATGGTGCTTCCCACTCTCGCCGGCTCGCCCCACGACTCGACTTCCTTCGACCGTCGCGAGTTCGTGAAGATCTGCAGCATGGCGGCGGCGGCCGTCGGGCTGCCCGCCGAGGCGGCGGCCAGGTTCGTCGAGAACGCCGAGCAGGGTCTCAAGCCCTCGGTGATCTGGCTCTCGAACCAGGAGTGCACGGGCTGCACGGAGTCCCTGCTGCGCACCTCGCACCCGCGGCTCGACGAGCTGATCCTCGACCTGATCAGCCTCGACTACCACGAGGCCCTGCAGGTGGCGGCCGGCCACCAGGCCGAGGAGGCCCGGCTGGCGGCGATGGAGAGGCACAAGGGCTCCTACATCTGCGTGATCGAGGGTGCGATCCCGACGAAGGACGACGGGATCTACTGCAAGATCGCCGGGAAGACGTCGATCGAGCTGGTCCGCGAGGTCGCCGCCGACGCGGGTGCGATCATCGCGATCGGCTCCTGCGCCTCGTGGGGAGGCATCCCGTCGGCCTCGCCGAATCCGACCGGGGCGGCCGGGGCGCCGGAGGTTCTGCCCGACCACACGGTGGTGACGATCCCCGGCTGTCCGTCGAACCCGTACAACTTCCTCGGTGTCGCGCTCCAGTTCGCGACGTTCGGCACGCTTCCCGAGCTCGACGCGCTCGGGCGCCCGAAGTTCGCCTACGGGAGGACGATCCACGAGCACTGCCCGCGGCGGGCGCACTTCGACGCCGGGCGCTTCGTGAAGCAGTTCGGCGACGAGGGTCACCGGCAGGGCTGGTGCCTCTACCAGATGGGGTGCAAGGGTCCCGTCACCCACGCGAACTGTTCGACCCTCCACTACGGCGAGATGAACGTCTGGCCGATCGGAATCGGGCACCCGTGCTTCGGCTGCACCGAGGAGGGAGTCGGCTTCACGCTGGCGCTGCACGACACGGTCGAGCCGGCCAGGATCACGCCGCCCGCGACGTACCCGCCGATCTTCGCGCAGCGCGAGGGCCCGAACCCGTGGGCGACGATGGCGCTCGGCGCCGTGGTCGGAGGGGCGATCGGCGGCGGGATCATCGCGGCCAAGAAGGTGAGCCAGCCCTGCGAGGACGACGTGAGCGGGGAGGAGGGCTGATCATGCACGTCACGAGACGGGACGCTCTCAAGGTCGCCGCGTTCGGCGCGGCGACGGTGGCGGGCGCGAGGAAGGCGGAAGCGAGGGAGAGGCGGGAGGCCCCGCCCGACGCGACCGGCATGCTCTACGACTCGACGCTCTGCATCGGGTGCAAGGCGTGCGTGGTAGCGTGCCGCGAGGCGAACGACCTCGCCTACGAGCCGCACAGCCGGCTGTACGACGACCCGATCGACCTCACGGCCTACACCTGCAACATCATCAAGCTGATGGACGACGGGCAGGGAGGCACCGCGTTCATGAAGGCGCAGTGCATGCACTGCCTCGACCCGGCCTGCGCCTCCGCCTGCATGATGGGGTCCTTCCAGAAGCGCGATCACGGGATCGTCACCTGGAAGCCGGAGAGGTGCATCGGGTGCCGGTACTGCCAGGTCGCCTGCCCGTTCAACATCCCGAAGTTCGAGTGGGACTCGGCGACGCCGGCGATGGTCAAGTGCCAGATGTGCCTCGCCAAGGCGGGAACGGTCGAGCCGGGACAGCTGAACGAGGTCGGGGAGCCGGCGTGCACCGGGGTGTGCCCGGTGGATGCAGTGATCTACGGCGCCTACGCGGACCTGGTCGAGGAGGCGAAGCGCCGGATCGCCGAGAGCCCCGACCGCTACGAGGACCACGTGTACGGCCTCGATGAGGCGGGCGGGACGCAGGTGCTCTACCTCACCGCGAAGGGGGTGCCGTTCGAGAAGCTCGGCCTGCCTCCGCTCGGTCCCGAGTCGGTGCCCAGCATGCCCGTCGGACTGCAGCACACGATCTACAAGGGTTTCATCGCGCCGGTCGCGTTGTACGGGGTGCTGGCGGGACTGGTCTGGAGGAGCCGCCGCCAGCACGACGCCCGGGAAGCTGAGATGGAAGAGGAGATGGCGCCATGAGCGAGAACCGGTTCGGAAGGCACGGGCGCCCGACGCCGGTCGGCGGCGAGCTCCTGACCCCGATCATGAAGCTCATGCTCGGGCTCGTGGCCGTCACGGTCGCGATCCTGATCTACCGCTGGCTGTTCGGGCTCGGCGCCGTCACCAACCTGAGCGACGGGCACCCGTGGGGGCTGTGGATCGCGTTCGACGTCGTCACCGGCACGGCGCTCGGCTGCGGCGGCTACGCGATCGCGCTGATGATCTACGTGTTCAACAAGGGGAAGTACCACCCGCTGATCCGCGCGGCCCTGCTCACGAGCGCGCTCGGCTACACGCTCGGGGCGCTGGGAGTCGTGATCGACCTCGGCCGCCCGTGGTGGATGTGGAAGCTCCCGATCTTCTTCTGGACCTGGAACCTCGACTCGATCCAGCTCGAGGTCGCGCTCTGCATCATGCTGTACACGGGCGTCCTGTGGATCGAGCTCGCCCCGGTGTTCATGGAACGCTGGCAGAGGGACCACGACAGGCCGCGGCTCCAGGCGTTCTCCGAGAAATGGACGCCGCGGCTCCGCAGGGCGATGCCGTGGCTCATCGCGCTCGGGCTCCTGCTGCCGACGATGCACCAGTCGGGACTCGGCTCGATGATCCTGCTCGCGGGCCCGAAGCTGCACCCGCTGTGGTACACGACCTGGCTGCCGTTCTACTTCCTCGCCTCGGCGGTCATCATGGGCTACGGGATCACGGTGCTCGAGACGATGTGGTCGCGGACGATCTACGAGCGCTACCGCGAGACGTCGATCATGAACACCCTCGCCGGCGCCATGGTGTTCGTCCTCGCGCTGTGGGTCGTGCTGCGGGTCGTCGTCGTGATCATTACCGGGAAGCTGGGTCTCGCGCTCGCTTTCGACCTCTACGCCATCCTGTTCTGGGCCGAGATCCTGCTGTTCGCGATCCCGGCGGTGATGCTCGTCCGAAGGCCCGCCCGCACCGACCAGGACCGCGGCTGGTTGTTTCTCGCCTCGGGCATGATGGTCACGGGTGGCGCCCTGCACCGGTTCTCGGCCTACTGGTTCGCCTTCCGGCCGGGGGAGCACTGGAACTACTACTTCCCGTCGCTTCCCGAGATCATCGTCACGGCGGGGTTCATCGCCGCCGAGGTGGTGGCCTTCATGTACATCATCAAGCGGTTCCCGATCCTGACCGGCCGTCCTTCCGCGGCCCTGCCTTCGTGAGGAGCTGAGACATGGCACGCATCACCGTCGACCCGGTCACGCGCATCGAGGGCCACCTCCGCATCGACGTGGAAGTGAGCGGCGGGACGGTCCAGAAGTCCTGGGCCTCCGGCCAGATGTGGCGGGGGATCGAGATCATCCTGCAGGGGCGCGACCCGCGCGACGCGTGGCTGTTCACGCAGCGCTTCTGCGGGGTGTGCACCACGGTGCACGCGATCACCTCGGTCCGGGCCGTCGAGAACGCGCTCGGGATGGAGATACCGATCAACGCGCAGTACATCCGGAACCTGATCCTGGTCGCGCACGCGATGCACGACCACATCGTGCACTTCTACCACCTCTCGGCGCTGGACTGGGTGGATATCACGTCCGCCCTGAGGGCCGACCCGGCGGCGGCCTCGCGCCTCGCCGAGAGCCTGTCGCCGTGGCCGCACAACAGCGTCAACGCGATGAAGGCGACGAAGGCCCGGCTCGAGAAGATCGTCGCGAGCGGCCAGCTCGGGATCTTCGCGAACGGGTACTGGGGCCACCCGGCGATGAAGCTGCCGCCCGAGGTGAACCTGATCGCCGTGAACCACTACCTCCAGGCGCTCGAGTACCAGAGGAAGGCGAACCAGGTCGTCGCGATCCTCGGCTCGAAGACGCCGAACATCCAGAACCTCGCCGTGGGCGG
>JAWOIO010000079.1:0-10118 GCA_046484625.1 Acidimicrobiia bacterium | reverse complement strand
CAACCCATGACCGCGACCTGGATCGGGATGTCGAGGTCCTCGAGCGCGGTCTGCGCCGCGTTCGCCACGTTGATCACGTCGACCTCCGCCCGACCGCAGCTCGGGCAGGCGATGAGGTCGAGCCCCTTGCGCTCGCGCAGCCCGAGCGACTCGAGCAGGACCCGCCCGGCGCGGGCCTCCTCCACCGGGTCGGCGGTGAGGGAGAAGCGGATGGTGTCGCCGATGCCCTCGGCGAGCAGCGTCCCGATGCCGGCAGTCGACTTCACCAGCCCCGCCGGAGGTGGCCCGGCCTCGGTGACACCGAGATGCAGCGGGTGGTCGACCGTCTCCGACAGCAGTCGGTAGGCGTCGATCATCAGGGCGACGTTCGACGCCTTCACCGAGATCTTCACGTCCTCGAAGTCGACCTCCCGGAAGTACGCGAGCTCCTTCACCGCCGACTCCACGAGCGCCTCTGGGGTCGCGCCGCCGTGGCGCTCGAAGATCTCGGGGTCGAGCGACCCTGCGTTCACGCCGATGCGGATGGGCAGGCCGCGGTCGCGCGCCTCGGCGGCGACAATCTTGATGTGCTCGGGCTTGCGGATGTTCCCGGGGTTGAGCCGGAGCGCGTGGACGCCGGCCTCCATCGCCGCGAGCGCGAGCCGGTACTGGAAGTGGATGTCGGCGACGATCGGCACCGGCGAGCGCGGCACGATCTGCGCCAGCCCCTCGGCGGCTTCCTCCTCGTTGCACGTGCACCGCACGATGTCGCATCCGGCCGCCGCGAGCGCATAGATCTGCGCGAGGGTCCCGTCGACGTCGGCCGTCTTCGTGGTGGTCATCGACTGCACGGACACCGGCGCATCCCCGCCGACCGCGACCTTGCCCACCATGACCTGGCGGGTCTTCCGGCGTGTGAACGTGGGCGCAGGCATCACCACCAGCCTACGGTCGACGGTCCGGCTCCTCCCTGCTGGCTCCGTGGAGATGTCGTGCAGAGTTGCAGGCCCGGCCTCAGTTCCCCACGGCCTGTCGGATGTCGAGGAACATCGCGCTCAGTCCGAGCGTGAGGAAGACGAAGAGCACCACCGCGATCATCGGGACCAGCTTGCGGTAGTCGACCCGCACGTCGCGCCGGGTGATCTTCGATGCGACCCATTCGTAGATGACGACAGCCGCATGGCCGCCGTCGAACGGGAGGAGCGGGATGGTGTTGAACAGCGCCAGGATCAGGCTGATCCCGCCGAGCAACCACAGCAGCGCCCACATGTTGCCGTCGATGATGCTGCTGCCCTCGTCGACGATGCCCACGAGGGAGCGGGGCCGGGCGTCGGCCTCGGGCGTGCCGGGTTCGGGCGCGCCTCCGGTGAAGTTCTTCGAGTACTCGGCGACCCCCGAGGGAGAGAACAGGTCGGCGAGCCCTTTGGCGGTCCCGACCGTGATGTCGCCCATCGCCCGGAACGTCTCGGGCACGGCGGCGATCACCCCCACCGATCGGAACTGCGTCGTCGGCGCGACGCCCAGGAATCCCTCGCCGTCACGGCTCTTGGGGGTCGCTTCGAGGTCGACGAGTCGGTCGTTGCGCTCCACCGTGAAGATCGCCGTCTCGCCGCCGCGGGACTGGATCTCGCGCTTGAGCTGCTCCCAGCCGGTGATCTCGCGTCCATCGATCGCGCGGATCGTGTCGCCGTTGCGCAGGCCCGCGTCGGCTGCCGCGGAGCCCCGGGTGATCTGGGCGACCGTGGTGCTCGGCCCCTCGGCGACCCGGCCCTGCCCCGCGATGACGATGTAGAAGAGGAAGAACGCGAGGATCGCGTTGACGGTGACCCCCGCCATCACCACGACGAGGCGGTTCTTCGTGGTGCCGTTGCGGTACGCGCGCGGCTCGTCGGCGGGGTCGACGTCCTCCAGGTTGCTCATCCCGAGGATGCGCACGTACCCGCCGGCAGGGATCGCCTTCACGCCGAACTCGGTCTCGCCGCGCCGGAACGACCACAGCCGCGGCCCGAACCCCACGAAGAACTCGGAGGCCTTCATCCCGGCACGGCGGGCGGCGATGAAGTGCCCGGCCTCGTGCAGCATGATCATGGCGATGATGCCGACGACCAACGCGAGCACGTCGCGGCTCGACGGCTTGAAGATCGCGAGCGCGATCAGCCCGCCGACGATGGCCAGGAGGATGTAGGTCGCACCGCGCCGATCGACGTCGGCGGATGCTTCCTCGAGCGGATCCTTCACCTCATGCCCTTCAATTCGGGCGCTCCATGGCCTCGACGATCGCACGGGCCCGCGCGCGAGCCGCGTGGTCAGCTTCGAGAACGTCGGGGACGTCCCGAACGTTCCCGGTCTCGCCCGCGCCCGCCGCGGCCTCCAGGACCGCGCCGTTGACGTCGGAGATCGCCAGCCACGGGATCCGCCGGTCGAGGAACGCCTCCACGGCCACCTCGTTGGCGGCCGACAGCACCGCCGGCGCTCCGCCGCCGTTTCGCCCGGCCTCGTAGGCCAGGGCGAGACAGGGGAAGGCCTCGGTGTCGGGCGGCTCGAACGTGAGCGAACCGAGGGTCGTCCAGTCGATCGCACCGAAGGGCTCGTCGAGTCGATCGGGCGCCCCGAGGGCGAGTCCGATGGGCAGGCGCATGTCGGGCATCGACAGCTGGGCGAGCACCGCGCCGTCGCAGAACTCGACCATCCCGTGCACGACCGACTGCGGGTGCACGACCACCTGCACCCGGTCGTAGTCGACGTCGAAGAGCTCATGGGCCTCGATCACCTCGAGGCCCTTGTTCATCAGCGTCGACGAGTCGATCGTGATCTTGGCGCCCATGTCCCACGTGGGGTGCTTCAGCGCATCCTCGAGCGTCACGAGGGCGAGATCGTCGCGGGTGCGACCTCGGAACGGCCCCCCGCTCGCAGTGAGGATGACCGCCGCGACCTCGTCGATCGCACCGCCTCGCAGCGCCTGGTAGAGCGCAGAGTGCTCCGAGTCGACCGGGACGATCTCGCCGCCGCCCTCGTCCCGCGCGGCCCGCACGACCGGGCCACCCGCGATGAGGCTCTCCTTGTTCGCGAGTGCGAGGCGCTTGCCCGCGCGCAGTGCGGCGATCGTGACCGGGAGGCCGGCGAACCCGACGACGGCGTTGAGCACGACGTCGACGTCGTCCAACGCGGCCAGCTCCGCGAGGACCTCGGTGTCGCCGACGCCGGAGCGGGCGCGCGCGGCAGGCACATCGAACTCGGCGGCCTGAGCGGCCAACAGGTCGGTGTTGCGCCCGGCCGCCAGCGCCACGACCTCGTAGTGGTCCCGGTGGTTGCGCACGACGTCGAGCGCCTGGGTGCCGACCGACCCGGTCGACCCGAGCACCGCGACGCGCCGTCGCGTCACGAGAAGAGCTGCAGCGCCAGGTAGTACGAGACCGGGAGCGTGAAGAGGATGGCATCGAAGCGGTCGAGGAACCCTCCGTGCCCGGGGAGGAACGACCCGATGTCCTTGAGGCCCAGGTCACGCTTCACCATCGACTCGACGAGGTCGCCGATCGGGGCGGTGATGCCGACGAGGAAGCCCAGCGCGATGCCGGCGCCGATGCCCTTGTCGGACCACGGCGAGAGCGTGCTGCCGACGATCCCGCCGAGCACCACGGAGACGACCAACCCTCCGATGAGGCCCTCGATCGTCTTGTGGGGCGAGACGTTGGGCATGAGTGGGGTTCGGCCCATGGCGCGGCCCGTGAAGTACGCGGCCACGTCGGACCCGATCGCGCAGAGCGCGACGCCGAGGAGCAGGCCGGTGCCGCCGGGGTCCGGCGCGAGCAGCAGCCCCGCGAAGCCGCCCATGATCCCGATCCAGCCGAAGACCAGCAGCGTGAGCCCGATGTTGATCGTCGGACGGGCGTGCACGACCTCGAACAGGTACCAGAGGAACGTGAACACCACGACGAGCACCATGACCAGCGGGTAGGCGCGCTCGCCCTGGCTGTAGGCGATCGGCACGATCGCGACGGTGCCGAGCAACCCGACCGCCGTGGCCGTGTGATAGCCGGCGCGACGGAACGCCTCGTAGAGCTCGAACGCGCACGCGCCCATGATCACCGTGACGAAGAAGGTGGCAGCCGGACGCCCCGCGGCGAACGCCGCGAGCGCGATCGCCGCGACGATCACCCCGGTGATCAGTCGGCTCGGCAGGTCGGAGCCCGCCGCGGCCTCGTCGTAGCCGTCCTGGTCGTAACCCTGGTCGTAACCCTGCTCGTAGCCCTGGTCGTACCCGTGCTCGTACCCGGGCGCGGCCGGTGGAGGACCTTCGAGCCCACCCACGCGTGCATGCGTCCCCGAGCCTGCCTCGCCGTGGGGATCGGCATGCGGAGCATCCGTGGCCGGCCGCTCACGTCGCCCGCGCCGCCCCCGTCGGCCTCTGCCCTCGCGGCCCGGGGGCACGAACGCGTCGGGGTCGTCGGCGAGTGCGCCGACGGAGGTGGAGTCGTCCTTGTGGAGCCCACCGCCGAAGTCGTCGGTGGCCCAGTCCGACTCGCCGAGTCGGAAGCGCGGCCCCGGGAGCGCGGACCACGAGTCGAAGTCGTCGCCCTCACCGGACCCCGGCCCACCCGCGGAACCACCGCCGACGGAGTGGGGCACCTGTCCGGTCGGAGCCTCGGTCCAGTGCTGGAGGCCGGTGTCGGCGGCACCGCCGCCGCCGAGGTCGGCCGACGCCGACCAGTCGTCGTCGCCAGGGAGCGCGAACCGGTCACCGCCCGGGTTCGTCGAGTCGCCAACGGGTCCCGGCCCCAGGTCACCCTGGCCACCCCACGGGTCGGCGTCCTCGTCGCGGACGCGCACCCCCTCGGTCACGGGCCGCGACCACTCCTCGGGGAACTCGTCGTCACGGAACTCGTCGTCGCGCCAGTCGGACACGCCACTCCCCTCACATCTGCCACATGGGTGTCAATGCACCCGTGTGGCCAGCCCCGGACGGCACCTCGCCGTGGCACCTGCGGGCCACCGATCCCCCCAGGTTACTCCCGGGAATCGGGCGCCACGCGGCGCCGGACGGTCCGACGGCTCAGGCGACCGAGCGCCGTTCGATGGTGCGACCGTTGAGGGCCTGCAGCGGGCGGGCGTTGGGGCCCAGGTAGTTCTGGAGCGTCCGGATCTGCTCCTCGCTCATCTCGATCGGGGTCTCCAGCACGGTCCAGTGGACGGCCTCGGTGCACGGTGGCGTGGTGAGCGACCCTCCGTACCCCAGCGCAGCACGGTCGGAGGGCAGGAGCGCCGACGGGTCGACCGGGGCGGCGAGGGCCTTGGTCTTCCCTTCACGCTTGGGCATCGCGGCGAGGATCGAGGCGTATCCGGCGTGCTCGGCGCCGAGCTGCACCATGACCCCGAGGACCGCCGTCTTGGCGTCGGCCGTCTGGTGGACGAAGTGCCACTCCACGAGGTATGGCCGGCCGTCCAGCGTGTGCTCGCTCGGGGTGTGGTAGTGGAACTGGACGAGCGGGAACGCTTCCCCGTCGATGGCGACCGACGCCCCTTCCTCGGTCACCACCTGGAGGGTGTGGCCGTTGTTGAGCGTGCTGGCGGCCACGGGGGCGTACCGCAGTTCGAGCGTGCTCGAGGACGGCTGTCCGTCGGCCGGGACCAGGTTCACCGGTGCCTGCGACGTCCCGATCGAGCACGTCTCGTACTCGGGTGCGAGCGATCCCCAGCGGTCGGCTCGAACCTTCCCCTCGTACCCGAAGTGCGGCGGCTCCGTCTCCGACTCGCCCCAGGCGGTCCCACCGACCAGGACCCCTGCGGCGCCCGCCACAGTTGCCCCCGCGCCGGCCCCGAGCAATCCCAGGAACCGCCGCCGATGCATCGCGTGCGCAGCGTCGCCCATGCCCCCCCATTCCCTGTGGACACACTACGGGATCGGGCCGCGGCATCAACCGGAGCGACCGGTGACCGCGCCGGGACCCCCTCAGACCTCGAGGAGCTCGTGCTCCTTGTGCTGCAACAGCGTGTCGATCTCGGCGATCACCTCGTGGGTGTGCTTCTCGAGGTCCTTCTCGACCCTGGTGAGGTCGTCCTCGGAGATGTCACCGTCCTTCTTCAATGCCTCCAGGTCGTGGCGGGCCTGGCGCCGGACGTTGCGGACGGCCACCCGGCCCTCCTCGGCCCGGTGCTTCACCACCTTCACGTACTCCTTGCGGCGCTCCTCGGTGAGCTCCGGGAAGGCCAGGCGGATCACGGCGCCGTCGTTGCTCGGGTTCACGCCGAGCTCGGAGCCCTGGATGGCCTTCTCGATGGCCTTCACCTGGCTCTTGTCGTAGGGGTTGATGACGAGGAGCCGGGCCTCGGGAACGGTGATGCCGGCGAGCTGCTGGAGCGGGGTCATCTGGCCGTACGCGTCGACCATGAGCTTCTCGACGAGGCCGGGGTTGGCGCGGCCCGTGCGCACCGCCGCGAACTCCCCCTTGAGGTGCTCGATCGCCTTGCGCATCTTGTCGTGGCAGTCCTCGACGATGAGCGTGGTCATCTCGGCGCCCTGGTCACTCATCTCCGGAGTCTCCCAAGCTGGTGGTCGGTTGCGTGGGCAGGGTATCCGCGCCGCGTGCATCCCCCGGGACGGGGCCTCGGGGTCCGGTCACGCCGTGGAGACGAGCGTCCCGATCGGCTCGCCCAGCAGCGCCCGCCGGATGTTGCCCGGCTCCATCACGTCGAACACGATGATCGGCAGTCGGTTGTCCATGCAGAACGTGATCGCGGTGGAGTCCATCACCTGGAGACGACGGTTCAGCACCTCGAAGTGCGTCACCTCGGTGAGCTTCACCGCCTCGGGGTCGAGCTTGGGATCGGCGCTGTACACGCCGTCGACCCCGGAGTGGGTGCCCTTCAGGATCGCCCCCGCCCCGATCTCCGCGGCGCGCAGCGCGGCAGTGGTGTCGGTCGTGAAGTACGGGTTGCCCGTGCCGGCCGCGAACACGACGATGCGACCCTTCTCGAGGTGGCGGATCGCCCGCCGCGGGATGAACGGCTCGGCCACCTGCGCCATCGAGATCGCGGTCTGCACCCGGGTCGGCTGCTCCACTGCCTCGAGCGCGTCCTGGAGCGCGAGCGCGTTGATGACGGTCGCCAGCATCCCCATGTAGTCGGCCCGGGCGCGGTCCATGCCTCGGGTCGCTCCGCTCATGCCCCGCCAGATGTTGCCGCCGCCCACGACGATCGCGATCTCGACCGCCAGGTCGACCCGCGCGGCCGCGACCTCCTCGGCGATGCGCTGCACGACGGCGGCATCGATGCCGTAGCCGATCGTCGTGTCGGCGAACGCCTCACCCGAGAGCTTGAGGATCACTCTCGGGTACTGACTCTGCGCCATGGGATCCGCCTCCCGCCGAAGCGGCGTCCTAGTCCTCGCCGATCTTGACCCGGGCGAAGCGCCGGATGCGCGCCCCGGCGCCGAGGCCCTCGACCAGCTTGCCCACCGTGGTCTTCGGGTCGCGGACGAACGGCTGCTCGAGCAGGCAGCTCTCCTTGAAGAACCCGTTGAGTCGGCCCTCGATGATCTTCGGCAGCGCCGCCTCGGGCTTGCCCTCGTTGCGGCTCAGCTCCTCGAGGACCTCACGCTCCTTGGCCACCACGTCGGCAGGGACGTCGTCGCGTGTGAGGTACCGGGGTGCGGCCGAGGCGACGTGCAGCGCGATGTCGTGCGCGACCTCGCGCGCGTTGGGGTCGAGCGAGTCGACACCCCCGAGGTCGACGAGAACGCCGATCGTCCCGCGACCGTGCTGCACGTGCTTGTAGCCGTCGACGATGCCGTCGGTGGTGCTGAACACGACGACGCGTCCGAGCGCGACGTTCTCACCGAGCTTCGACGCGAGCGTGGTGATGTGCTCCTCGACCGTCGAGCCCTCGAACGCGATCTTGGCGAGGTCGTCGGAGGCCTGCTCGACCGCGAGCACGGCGAGCCTCTCGACCGTCTCGGTGAGGTCGGTGCCCTTGGCGACGAAGTCGGTCTCGGCGGTGACCTCGGCGATCGCACCGACACCGCTCTCGACGACGACGTCGATCGCGCCTTCCTCGGCGGCCCGACCCGCACGCTTCGACGCGCCGGCGAGCCCCTTGGTGCGCAACCACTCCTTGGCGGCGTCCTGGTCACCGTCGTTCTCGGCCAGCGCCTTCTTGCAGTCCATCATCCCGGCGCCGGTCGCCTTGCGGAGCGCGGCGACGTCGGCCGCCTTCACCTCAGCCATCACCCTGCTCCTCTGTCTTCGGCTCCTCTGCCTTCGGCTCCTCGACCTTCGGCTCCTCGACCTTCGGCTCCTCGACCTTCGGCGGCTTCGCCTCGGCCACCTCGTCGGGCGGAGGCGGGGGCGGCGGAGGCGGCGGGGCGTCCTTCTGGGCCTTCTCCGCCTTGGCCTCGGCCTTCTTCGACTCGGCCAGGCGCGCCTCGCGCTCGCGCTGCTGCTTGGCGGCCTCGTTGCGGGCGACCTGCTGCTCCTCGGCGCGCTTCTTCGCCTCTTCGGGATCGAGCGGCTTGGGCGGTTCCGGCTCCTTCGGCTCCGCGAGCACCTTGCCCTTCTTGCGGGCCATGATCCGGCCCTCTTCGACGGCGTCGGCGATGATCCGGCACAGCAGGTTCGACGAGCGGATCGCGTCGTCGTTGCCCGGGATCACGAAGTCGATGACGTCGGGGTCGCAGTTGGTGTCGACCACCGCGATCACCGGGATGCCGAGGCGGTTGGCCTCGGTCACCGCGATGTGCTCCTTCTTGGTGTCGATCACGAAGATCGCCGCCGGGAGCCTCTCGAGCTTGCGGATCCCACCCAGGTTGCGCTCGAGCTTGTCGCGCTCGCGACGCAGCTTGAGCCCCTCCTTCTTGATCATCTGGTCGGCCTCGCCCGAGGCGATCATGCGATCGAACTCGGTGAGCTTGGCCACCCGCGCGTGGACGGTCCCGAAGTTCGTGAGCATCCCACCGAGCCAGCGGAAGTTCACGTAGGGCATGCCGCTGCGCTGCGCTTCGCGCTGCACCGGCTCCTGGGCCTGCTTCTTCGTCCCGACGAAGAGGATGGACCCGCCGTCCTCGACCGTGCGGCGCACGAACCGGTAGGCGGTGTCGATCCGCTCCAGCGACTGCTGGAGGTCGATGATGTAGATCCCGTTGCGTTCCCCGAAGATGAATCGCTTCATCTTGGGGTTCCAACGGCGCGTCTGGTGACCGAAGTGGACCCCGGCCTCCAGCAGCTGCTTCATGGTGACGACAGCCACGTCTGTGCTCCCTAAGTTGTACGTCCCCCCGCGATGTACGTGGATGGAAGAGCGTCCACGACCTGGGGCCTCCGGATCATCGGGATCCGGGGGTGATGCGGGGGTGTGAGATCCCGGCGGAGCCCGAGGGCCGCTCCGAGTCGAGGGTCAGTGTAGCGGCCGCCTCCACTGGCTCCTCCGGCCGGGGAGGTGTCGACCCGAGCTCATTCGACCCGCAGCCACCAGACCTCCCCCTCTCCGGCCGGCCGACGGACCATGAGCAGGATCGAGCCATCGGGTGCTGTCGTCGACCCCTCGATCGTGACCACCGTCTGCACGGGCCCCGGCACATCGTTGCGGATCGGGACTCCGGTCCGAGCCGAGAGGGCGACGAGCCCGGTTCCGTAGGTCGTCATGGCGGCGACCCGCCGAGTGAGGAGTGGTTGGGCCTCGAGCTGGACCAGCCGGGTGGCGCGGTGCCACTGCTCGGTTCCGGTCCGCGTGTCGTAGGCGCGCAGCGTCCCGTCGACGTCCACGACGACCACCCGGTCCTCCTCGAGTGCGACCGGCGTCAACGGCACGAACGGCCCGTCGACCGGGGTCGACCACACCGCGGCGCCCGTCGCGAGATCGAGGCGCCGAACTGCCGCGTGCACGACATCGCCGTCGACCTCGACGTTCTCGACCAGGAACACCCCATCGGCCCCGACGGCCGGCACGGTGCCGAGCCCCGGACCCGTCCACGACCACACGGGAGCGCCCGTCGCCGCCTCGAGCACCCGCACCTCGGACATGTTGTCGGCAGCCCACCCCACGATCACCCGCCCGCCTCGGATCCACGCGTGCGGCGCGTCGAGCAGGTCACCGAACCCGAGAGCCACCTGCACGAGCCGCGCGCCATCGGAGGCCCCAAGGATCGTGAC
>JAWOIO010000009.1:0-2998 GCA_046484625.1 Acidimicrobiia bacterium | reverse complement strand
AGTCGGGTACAGGTTCACGGGAACCGACGCCGAGCGCGCCGCCCGTGGTTGCACTGGGAGTCTCGCCGACCCCACGGTGGCTACGGGCTTCGATACGCTCGCTACGAACGTCCTCGCCCTCGACATCCAGTACCTGTGCAGCAGTGGCACGGTGTTGGCGAGCGTTCCGGACACGACCAGTTGTCCAACCGGTAGCTCGTACGTGCGTTCCGCGGTCGTGAGTGTCGTTGCAGCGTCGGACACGGCGGCGCCCGGTGCAGCGGCCCAGAATTACACCCTCGAGTCCGGCACCACCGTCACCTGCGGTCCTGACGTCATGTGCGCCGCCCTCACACAAGAGGTTCTGCTTCCGAACCTCAAGGACAGGTAGGAGATTCCCATGGTCAAGCGCAACAGCGGCATCGCGCTCGTCACCGCCCTCGGCATCATGGTCGTAGTGGGCATCCTGGTGGCGGGCAGCTTCCTCACCACGCAGATCGAACTGGGCATCACGCGTAACGACGCCACGTCGGTCCAGGCGCGCTACGTCGCGACGGCCGGCCTCGAGAAGTACAAGGCGGCCCTGTTCCAGTACTACCGCTTCATCGAAGACTTCTATACGTCGGGTACGAACCCGAGCCGCACGGCGTGCTTCAGCCGCCTGGCCGAGGGTCTCGACTGGGACCGTGATGGCAGCCTCGACGTGTACTGGTCCGGCAACCGTATCACGTTCGCGTCCGAGCCGGTACAGACGGCCGACGGAACCGAAGTGATCGGCACCTACCAGGTCGCGCTACTGCGCGACCCATCGAACAACAAGGTGTACACGCTAGAGTCCCGCGGCAACTCGAACGGTGCGCGCGCCACGGTTCGCGCGACGGTGTTGCTCGACAACACCGGCGTCTTGGAGCAGGCGATCTTCTCCGGCCTCGGACAGTCGAACAAGTTCATCAACGGCGGCACCACCATCCGCGGCGGGATCTACGTCGTAGGCGACGAATCCAGCCCCGACAACACCGTCATCGATTCGAACGGCAACTTCTCGCTACTGAACGATTACGACCTCACGGACACCAAGTACGCACAGATCGTCGACCAGGTCACGAGTGCGAATCGCCAGGCCGACGAACTCTGCTCGACCCTGCGCGTGATGGACGGCCGGGTCGAGCTGGACGGCTCGGTCAAGCTTGGCGACCCGCAGAACACCCTGCTTGGCGTGTACATCGGTGACGACATCGACACAGACCTGATCATCAACACGACCTTGCTGGAGTGTAGTGACAACAAGGGCGTCTGCTCCGACGACGGCCCCGCGACGTTCGACATCACGCGCGAGTACGCTCCGACGTTCCCTACGCTCGACGACCCACCGAACCCGCGTTCGGACTGTACGCAGACCACGTGGCGCGAATGCGCTCAAGCGGACGCCATGGATCACGGCATGACCATCGAGTTCAGTGAAGCCGCCAACGGTCCAGTCTTCCCCAGCGGCGCATCGTTCTTGGACAGCGATGTACGTAACAAGTGCGTGACCTTCTTATCAGCCGGCCGCGAACTGGAGTTCGGCGCCCAGAACGTCGACTGCACCGTTACCTCGGGCGGCGTCAAGTACGGCTTCAAGTACACCTCCGGCAACCCGGGCAAGTTCGAGGTCTACGGTCCCGTCGACTTCCGCGGCTACAACCTCACCTTCAGCCAAGATGTCGACTACTACGCCACGACCGTGAAGACCGAAGACGGCGTACCCGTCACGAAACGCAGCGCCGCGATCGTCGTCGAGTCGGACGGCACTGGCGGTGGCGACGTGGACATCAACGCTACGCTCCGCACCGGAACCACGGGCGGCGCACCCGCGTACCCCGACCACGTCTTGGCGTTCATCGCCGAGAACGACATCTTCCAAGGTGGAGACTTCGTGATGGCACCCATGTACGCTGGAGGGACCTATCGCATCGTCTCCGACAACACGTTGATCGGCTCGGTCGTGTCGAATTACTTCTGCACCACTGGGGCAGGTGGGGCGACCAACAAGGAGAAGAAGGCCAACAGCGAGGCATCCGCGGACAAGTGCAACGCCGGGCAGAACGCCGAGGTCGTGTACGTGAACACGGGGAATAACAAGCCGGACATCATGCGGTACCTCGACTTCGCTGGGTTCCCGGTGTTTCAGGTGTTGTCGACGGAAGTACGCTAACAGTCAAGGGTTCCCTTCGCAGGGCGCCGCGCACATCGATTAGTACCGGATAGCGCGGCGCCTTGTGCGCTCCAAACGACGCACCTCCCGCGGAGGCGATTGCAGCTCCGCGGAACCGTCTTGGTCCGGGTCGATTGTTGACATGAAATCCAGGGCTTCGACGAGCTCGGTCACATGATGGTGCAGCTAGCGAGAAAAGTCCGATCAACGGCGCCTCCGGGTCAGCGTCCCGCCTTTCCGCGGACAACCACGCGCTTGCCTGGAGTACCGCGTAGTTGACCCGCTCGGTTGCACCCAGCCTCCTGCCGAAGATGCCGACCGGCCCGAGCGCTCCAACGGGACGGGTTGAAGCGGCTTGCTCTGCCGCTCGAATGCGACCGCAGTTCTCGAGATGTTTGCCGACGCTGGTGAGTCCGCCCGAAAGTTCGACCTGCGCATAGCGGCGCCGATGGCCTAAGCAGTTGAGGAGGAGCAGAATTCGCTCGTTGCGCTGCACAGGTCTGGCGGGGGTGATGAGTTCGAGTGCGCGCAGGATGGCAGCCGTCGCGCTCAAGCACCGGGATCCGCGGCCTATCTGAGCGGTCCTGTCACGACCAACCCGGCGAGGGGTCCGAGGGGCGAGGATGCGTAACGCGCGGCATGCGGGTAGAGGCGCTAGATCACGCCCACGTACCCCGCGATGCTCGGCCCCTAGGACACGTAGGCGCGGAACTTCGCGGCCGTCTGGCTGGTCTTCCCGCCGATCACCTCCCATGTTGGGAGGGTGATGGTCTCGCCCGTCCAGGGGCTGCCCCGATTCACACCGCGGAGGTTGCCGAAATCGGC
>JAWOIO010000004.1:0-13872 GCA_046484625.1 Acidimicrobiia bacterium | reverse complement strand
GATCCTGCCTGAGGTATTTCTAGAAACTTCAGAAGAAGACCACCGTATTCAAAACACTTACGAAAGAACAGCTCAACGTCTTACCCGTCATCCCGGCGAAGCGGGAATGACGAAAATATTGGCGATTAGTGCGCTTCTTCGGCCACTACCGCGGCGTAGCCGGCGGCATCAAGCAGGCCGTCGATTTGGTCTCGGACCGGTACCGCGAGAAGACGGGGTGGGTGAGCAGCTCCGTGGTCCGCGCGACGGCCGCAGGGAGCCCGCCGCCGGCGGTCGAAGTGTGGCGGTCCGGACTCCGCGTCGCCCCGGGGTCGACGCCGAACGCGGCCAGGACCCGGTCGACGACCTCAGGAGTGGACGTCTCGTCGAGCGCGATCCCGACGGTGTCGTCGTCGACCAGGAGAAGGTTCAGCTCGCGCTCGAGCGCGGCGGCGACGACCGACGCGGCACGGCCGGGTACCCGGGCCCGGATCGTGTCGAAGAACGCTTCGTGGCGGACCTCGACGCCGCCTGCCAGCAGCGCTCCGGCGAGGTCCACGGCGAGGCCGTGGACCCTGGTGGCGATCGCCCGGAGCCCGTCGGCGCCGTGATAGGTCGCGTAGAGCCCGGCGATCACCGCCAGGAGGACCTGGGCCGTGCAGATGTTGCTGGTCGCCTTCTCGCGGCGGATGTGCTGCTCCCGTGTCTGCAGCGCGAGACGCAGTGCGGGACGTCCCGCGGCATCGATCGACACCCCGACCAGCCGGCCGGGCAGGCTGCGCTGGTAGTCCTCGCGGGTCGCGATGAAGCCCGCATGGGGGCCACCGAAGCCGAGGGGCACCCCGAAGCGCTGGGACGACCCGACCACGACGTCGGCCCCCTGTTCCCCCGGTGGCGTGACGAGCACGCACGCGAGGAGGTCCGTGGCCACCGCGACCAGGGTCCCGTGCGCGTGGAGGTGCTCGATCAGTGCGGTCCGGTTCCGGACCCGGCCGCTGCTCCCCGGCTCCTGGAGGAGCACGCCGAACACGTCGTCGAGCGCCATTGCGGTGTCGACGTCGGCGACGCGCACCTCGAGCCCGAGCGGCTCGGCGCGGGTCTGTACCACGGCGATGGTCTGGGGATGGCAGTCCGCGTCGACGACGAACGTGTCGCCTGCCGCGGTGCCGACGCGGTGCAGCAAGGTCATCGCCTCCGCGGCTGCGGTCGCCTCGTCGAGGAGCGACGCGTTGGCCAGCTCGGTCCCGGTGAGGTCGGTGACCATCGTCTGGAAGTTCAGCAGTGCCTCGAGGCGACCCTGGGAGATCTCCGGCTGGTACGGCGTGTAGGCGGTGTACCAGGCCGGGCTCTCGAGGACGTTGCGGAGGATCACGGGCGGCGTGACCGTGTCGGCGTACCCGAGCCCGAGCAGCGAGGTCACCACCCGATTGCGCGCGGCGAGCGACTGCAAGGCGTCGAGCGCCTGGGACTCGGTGCGCGCGTCGGGGAGGTCGAGTGACTCGTCGAGGATCGCCGTCGGGACGGCACCGCGGACGAGTGCCTCCACCGACGGAGCGTCGAGCGATTCGAGCATCCGGGCGACGTCGTCCTCGTCGGGTCCCACGTGACGACGCACGAACGCGTCCTGCACTGCCGGGCTCTCGTGCTCTGCGACCACACCTGGCTCCTCACGCGACGGCCACCGGGCCACGGCCGTGGCCCGCACTCCCCCGCTGTCGCGGAACCTGAGAGATTCGGCGTCGCCATCCCCGATCGGGCGTGCCGATCAGGTGCGGTGGCGCCTTTCCCCTTCGGTGAGGTGACGCCCCGATCGCTCGGGGCGCTCCTGCTCTCCAGCGTTGCCTGGTCCGGGCGGTCCTGGTGCCTGAGAGATTCCGGGGAGTGGTTGCTCCTTCGGCGCCCCGTTCCGATCGCCGACCCGCCGGGATCGACGACACGGTGCGAGGCTCTCCCGCCCGGGTTCGAACGGCGACGCGAGCGTATCGTCCCGACGGGTGCATCCTTGCGCCCGGGCCCTCGGGGCCGGGAGTGGAGGTTGGCTCAGCGCCGCGCCGAGAGGAACGGCGTTCCGAGGACCGTGGCCCCCACTGGCCGACCGCGGACATCGAGGGTCACCGCCGCGCCGTCGGCGACCGCGGGCGGCAGGAAGGCGAGCGCGATCCCCCGCTCCAGGACGGGCGAGAAGTTGCCGCTCGTGACCTCCCCCACGGCGACCCCGTCGACGCTCACCACCGCGCCCGCGCGGGCGATCTGGCGTCCGTCCACGAGGAGACGCCGCAGCCGGCGCGCGACCCCCGCGTCCCGTTCGGCCACGAGTGCGGCTCGACCTCGGAAGTCGCCCTTGTCGAAGCGGACGGCCCAGCCCAGGCCGGCCTGGAGCGGTGTGATGCCCGGTCCGAGCTCGTGCCCGTGGAGCGGGAGTCCGGCCTCGAGCCGCAGCGTGTCGCGGGCGCCGAGCCCGGCGGGTGCGAGCCCGGCGTCCAGCAAGGCCCGCCACACGTCGGCGGCCGCGACGAGCGGGACGTGCAGCTCGACGCCGTCCTCCCCCGTGTAGCCGGTGCCGGCGACCCATCCCGGAGCGCCGTCGCCGAACTCGGCCTGGGTCACGTGGAAGCGCTCGACCGCCGCCGCCTCGGGGTGCACGGTCTCGAGCAGGGCCCGGGCCTCGGGGCCCTGCACGGCGAGCACCACGCGGTCGCCGGTGATGTCGCGCACGGCGACCGCGCCGTCGCCGTGGCTGACGCCCGCCTCGTCCACGGCCTCGACGAGCCGGGCGGTGTTCGAGGCGTTCGGCATGACGAGGAGCTCCTCGTCGGTGACCCACCAGACGATGATGTCGTCGACGACCGATGCGTCCCGCGGGTCGAGGAGGTGCGTGTACTGGGCGCGGCCCGGTGCGATCCGGTCGAGATCGTTCGTGAACGCCCACTGGAGCGCGGCTCGGGCACCCGGGCCGGCCACCAGGACGGAGCCGAGGTGCGAGACGTCGAACACCACCGCGCGCTCCCGGCACGCCCGGTGCTCGTCGAGGACCCCCGAGTACTGGATCGGCATCTCCCAGCCCCCGAAGGGGACCATGCGGGCCCCGAGCGCCCGGTGCTCCGCATCGATCGGGCTGTGGCGCATCCGGGCGAGCCTAGGTTCCCGGACCCCGGGTGCCGATGGTCGGACGCGGCGTTCAGGCGCTCTCGGCCCGAGCCGCGGTCGCCTCGTCGCCGACCGGGGCCGGGAGGTCCGCGACCTGGCTGGGGGGCTCGAGGCCGAACTTCACGAGGAGGTGCAGGTAGTCACGCTGGTACAGCACCTTGATGTCGACGTCGGGGTGCTGCTCGCGGAGGCGCCGGGCCTTGCGGTTCTTCTTCGTGACCAGCTTCTGGTTCAGGGTGGTGATCTCGATGTAGACGTCGAAGGCCGGCAGGTAGAAGTCGGGCGTGAACGCCTGGAGCGGGTTCCCCTCGTCGTCGCGCTCGAGGACGAAGGTCCGGGGCTCGTACTCCCAGGCGACCTCGTAGAAGTCGAGGAGCTTGGCGAACTGCCGCTCCGAGTTGTGGGCGAAGCGGACGCGCTCGTGTGGGAGCGACCGTCCCGAAGTGCGCGAGCTGTCCGGGGTGCCCGGCGTGCCCGAGGTGATGGATCAGCCCCCCTCGGCCGCGCGTGTCGACGGGGTGCGCTCGTTGCCGAGGTCGTTGATCCCCGAGTCGACGTCGCCCACGACGGCGCCCATCGGCACGATGTTGAGGACGCCTTGGCCCCGCCGGACGAGGTCGATGAGCGCGTCGCCGTCGCGAACCAGGACGGAGCTGGGGCCGGCGAGCACCAGGCTCGCTGCCTGCCAGTCGGCGCCTTCCTCTTCTCGGAGGTACTCGATGGCACGACGGGCGTTCTCCAGCTTCACGCCGGCGTCGAGGAGGCTCTTGACGACGCGGAGCCGGACGAGGTCCCGGTAGGAGTACCGCCGCTGGCTGCCGCTGCCGTGCGCCTCGGCCAGCGAGGGCTTCACGAGGTGCTTGCGGTCCCAGTAGTCGAGCTGGCGGTAGGTGATGCCCACGATCTGGCAGGTCTGCTTCCCGCTGTAGCCCGACTCCCCCGGCGGCTCGGTGAGGGCGTCGTCGAGCCGGGCTTGGACCGGCGCCCCGGTCGGGGTCGGTCCTGGTTTGCCGCGTGCCTTGCCCTGACCTGCTGCCATCCGTCATCGCTCCCGAGGTTCGCACAGTGGGCCCGGACGAGTCACACGTCCGTAATTCCACACATGACGGTACCGGAGGCCGCGCGCGGCGTCAACGGCCCCCAGGCTGGCCCGGGGCCTCAGTCGGACGCGAAGTCCTCGGGCTGCACCTGGTCGAGGAACTCCCGGAACTCCTCGACCTGCTGCTCCTCCTCGTCCTGGTCGAACAGCACCCCGGCCTCCTCGAGCACCGCCTCGTCGGCGAAGATCGGGACGCTGTCGGGGTACCGGGCGGCCAGGGCCAGTGCGTCGGAGGGGCGCGACGAGATCCGCTGCGTGGTGCCGTCGCGATCGATCTCGATCTCGGCGAAGAACGTCCCGTCGTGGAGCTCGGTGATCACGACCTGGCGGAGCGTCACGCCGAGGTCGTCGAGCACCGTCTTGAAGAGGTCGTGGGTCATCGGACGCGGGGTCTCCATGCCTTGGAGCGCGTACACGATCGCGGTCGCCTCGGGTGGCCCGATGAAGATCGGGAGATACCGACTGCCGGTCTCCTCGCGGAGCAGCACGATCGGTTGGTTCGTCGGGACTTCCACTCGCACTCCGACGAGCGACATCTCGATCACCTGCGCCGCCTTTCAGAGGTCGTCGGGACCCTAGCATCGCGCTGTTCCGGGCCCGATCCGGCGTCGGGACCGGTGCCCGTCGGGTCGGAGTGGCCCGTCCGTTCGGAGTCGCTGGGGCGACCGCAGTCGGTGGGGCGGTCGTAGTGGGTGAGGCACGCGTCGGGATCTGCGTCGAGCGCGGCGCGGTCGGCGCGGATCACCATCGGCAGGTTGCGGTACCGGTCGCCCACGTGCAGCCCGTAGCCGAGCACGAAGGCGTCCCCCGGGATCGTCTCGCCGACGTACCGGGGCGCGACCGGCACGATGCGGCGCTCGGCTCGATCGAGCAGGGTGCACAGCTCCACGCGGGCCGGGTCCCGGCTGCGGAGATGGTCGAGGAGGTACGCGGACGTCAGGCCGGTGTCGACCAGATCCTCGACGAGGACGACGGAGCGACCCGTGATGTCGACGTCGAGGTCGCGCAGCAGCCGGACGCGCCCGGAGTCGGGCGCGTAGCGCGAGATGGCGAGGAAGTCGACGAGCGCGTCCGGTGCCGGACGGAGACGCCCGAGCGCACGCGCCAGGTCGGCGGTGAAGAGCAGCGCTCCCTTGAGGACGCCCACGAGGACCAGGCCGCCGGGGTGGTCCTGTGCGACCTCCTGGGCCAGTGCCTCGACCCGCTCGGCGATCGCCGTCCGGTCGAGGAGGACCTCGGAGCTCCCGGTCACCCCTGGAGCTCGGCGCGCAGGGCCTGGCGGAGCATCTCGGTGCGCAGCCGGCGCGCGAGCCGGGCGAGCTCCTCCACCTCTCCCTGGAGCCGGTCGCGCGCCTCGGGGTTCCGCTGCCGGAGGTACGGCAGGAGGACCTGCCCGAACAGCGCACCCTCCCGCTCGGCGAAGTGCCGGTACATCTTGAGGTGGCGGGCCTGGATCCCGCGCCCTTGGAAGCCCGCCGCGATGGTTCCGACCGCCAGCGCGTCTTCGCCGTAGAGGGCCCGCTGGCCCTCCCCGACGATCGGGACCACGAGGCCATGGGCCTCGAGGTCGCTGAGCTGCGAGTCGGTGAGCTCGGTCGCCTCGAGCAGCTCGGTCCGGGTCAGCTCGTCGCTGGGCTTGGAGTCGTCGCGGGCGAGCGACCCGATCGGCTCGTCGTCCTCCGGGGCTTCGCCGAGATCGCCCAACGGGAGCTCGGCGGCGGGTGCGACCCGGCCGACGTCGTCGGGGTCCCTCGGCACGGGAGTCCCGGAGGACCCGTACTGCTCGAGCCGCTCGCGGATCACCCGCAGCGGGAGGAAGTTGTCGCGTTGCTGGGTGAGGATCCACCGGAGGCGCTCGAGGTCGTCGTCGGAGAACTTCCGGTACCCCGACGGCGTCCGCTCGGGGTCCAGGAGCCGCTGGCTCTCGAGGAAGCGGATCTTGGAGATCGTCACGTCGGGGAACTCGTCCCGCAGCTGGTCGAGGACCTCCCCGATCGACAGGTGCCCGCCCGCGTCGGTCGCGGTCCCCTCGTCGTGCGTCATGGCGACGACGTGTCCTGCGCACCTCCGAAGACGAAGGTCAGCACGAAGCGCCCCACCTGGATCTCGTGCATGTCCCGCAACACGGCGCGGTCGACCCGCTCGTGGTCGACGTACGTGCCGTTGAGGGAGCCGGCGTCGGCGATCTCGTACTCGTCGGCACCCCGATGGATCGTCGCGTGGCGTCTCGACACGGTCACGTCGTCGAGGAAGATCTCGGAGTCCGGGTGGCGACCGAGCCGGGTGACGTCGAGGTCGAGCGTGTAGGTGCTGCCGGCGTTCGGGCCGCGACGGACCACGAGGAGCCCGAGGCCCTCGGGGAGCTGGTCGAGGACGTCGCCGAGCTCGGCTTCGAGGCTCTGGCGGTCCTCGATGAGGGCGAGGGCCGCGGTGGTGTCGTCGTCGCCCTCGAGGGGCGTTCCGCAGGACGAGCAGTACTTCGCGCCGGCCTCGTTGGCGTGGCCGCAGGAGCGACAGTTCACTGCGCGAGGGTACCGACGGGTGCAGGGACCATCAACGGCCCGCGCGGTCCGCGTCGCCTGGTCACTGGGTCTCGACCAGCTGCTGGTACGCGGAAGCGTCCATGAGCGTGTCGACTTCGGTCGGGTCGCTCATCGCGACGACGAAGATCCATCCGTCACCGTAGGGGTCCTGGTTGAGCAGCTCGGGGGTGGTCGCGAGCGCCTCGTTGACCTCGACGACCTCGCCGGAGACGGGTGCGTACACATCGGAGACCGACTTGGTCGACTCCACCTCGGCGCAGGTCGCGTGGGCGACGACCGTGGCGCCCACCTTCGGGACTTCGACGTACACGACGTCGCCGAGCGCGTCCTGGGCGAAGTCGGAGATCCCGACGCGGGCCCGGTCGCCGTCGACGGCCACCCATTCGTGCTCGGCACTGAAGTGAAGTCCTTCGGGGTAGTTCACCTGCTGCTCCTCGCGATCGACCGGACGCCCGAGCCGGATCGTAGGCCGAGTCCGCCTCCGCTCACGGCTCCTGCCTCAACCCTCGGCGTCACGGATGGCGGTGGCGTACTCGTCGACGAGCGCCGCGGCGGCGGCGGCATCGCCGGCCTCCGCCCAGACGTGGGTGAACGCTCGCTCGGGATCGGGCAGGACGAGCACCCAGCCGTCGTCGCGGATCACCTTCACCCCGTCGACCAGCACCATCGGCCGTCCGCTCTGGCGCTCCACGAGCTCGCGCATGACCGCCCCCTTGCGCTCCCACGGCGTGGGCACCTCGTCGTGGGCCAGGTGCACGGTCGGGAGCTGGGCGACGACCGACGAGAGCTTCCGGCCGGTGGCCGCGAGGAGGTCCAGGACGTGCGCGAGCGTGGCGGTGGCGTCGTACGCGGGGAGGAAGTCGGGCCAGATCGCGCCGCCGTCGATGGAGCCCGCGAAGCTGATCCCGGGCTGCGATGCCGCCTCCATGAGCGCTCGGTCGGCGACCTTGGTCCAGACGATCGTGGCGCCCCGATCGGTCGCGAGCTGCTCCGCCGACTGCGAGACGTTCACCGGGACGGCGATGCGCGCGCCTTCGTTCGTGTCCGCGACCAGGATCACGAGCGCGAGCAGCATCTCCGTGGGGGTCAGGACGTGACCCAGGTCGTCGACGAGGGTGACGGTCTCACCACCCGGGTTGATCACACACCCGAGGTCGCTCGCCGATGCCCCGACGATGCGCGCGATCCGGTCCTGCTGGTCCTCGGTGTCGATCGCACCGACGAGCGTGCTCGCGTAGGGGTTGAGCGCGAGCACCTCGGCCCCGAGCTTCGAGAGCACCGAGGGCATCGCGATCGACGCGGCACCCGACGAGTAGTCGAGGACGACCTTGCTCGGGTGCTGACGCATGCGCTCGGCATCGACCGACTGCTCCAGCGCCGCCGTGTAGAAGGCGATGGTGCGGGGCGGGAACACGATGTCGCCGATCTCGCCGGCGAACGCGCGTCGGTACTCTTCGCGGGCCAGCAGACGCTCGATCTTGCGCTGGGTCCCCTCGTCGATGTCCCGGCCGTCGGCGTCGAAGAACCGGATCTCCACGCTGTCGGGATCGTTCGGTGCGAGCCTGACGGTCACCCCGCCTCGAGCCTCGCCGTTGCGGACCTGGAACCGGGTGAGCGGGACGGTCGCGAGCTCCACGTCCTCCACGCTCACCCCCGCGAGGTTGAGACCCCCGATCACCGCGCGCTTCAGCGCCCGCGCGACCCGGCTCGTGTCACGGCTCGTCGTGACGAGCGAGCCCCGCTTCAACGTCGTTGCATAGGCCATTGCGACGCGTACCGCCACTTCGGGCGTCACGTCGACGTTGGCCAAGCCGTGGATCCCGCGGCGGCCGAACAGCGTGCGCGCGCCCTTGGTCTCCCAGACGATCGAGGACGTCACCACCGCGTCGTCATCGACGGTCTTGAACGGATAGACCTTCACGCCCGTGTTCACCACCGCGTGCTCGCCGATGAAGCACTCGTCGCCGAGCACGACGCCCTCCTCGAGGAGGGCAAACGTCCGGATGTCGGTGGATCGGCCGACGGTGGCCCCACGCATCCGCACCGATCGACCGATGTACACGTGGTCGTGACAGATGCTGCGTTCCACGACGGCATCGGGTCTGACCACGACGTCGCTTCCCAGCACGGTGTAGGCGCCGATGCGGGCCCCCGCCTCGATTCGACAGTTCGCGCCGACGACGATCGGTCCCTCGACGCGCGCGGCCGGGTCGACCTCGGCGTTCTCGCCGATCCAGATGCCGTCCCCCAACCGGAATCCCTCGATGCCGAGCTCGACCTTGCCGTCGAGCACGTCGGCGTGGGCGTGGAGGTATGCCTCGGTCGTCCCCACGTCCTCCCAGTAGCCCTCGGCGACGTGCCCGTGCAGGGTGCGCCCCTGTGAGAGGGCGGCGGGAAAGACGTCCCCCGAGAAGTCGATGACCTCCCCCTCGGGGATCAGGTCGAAGACTTCGGGCTCGCAGACGTAGATCCCGGTGTTGATCGTGTCGGAGAACACCTCGCCCCAGGTCGGCTTCTCGAGGAAGCGCTCGATCGCGCCGTCCGGGCGCGTGATGACGATCCCGAACTCGAGGGGGTTCTCGACCCGCTTGAGCGCGATCGACGCGAACGCGTCGTGCGTGCGGTGGGCGTCGACGAACGCCGTCAGGTCGAGGTCGGTGAGGACGTCGCCGGAGATCACGAGGAAGGTGTCATCGAGCTCCTCGGCGGCGTTGCGGACCGAACCGGCAGTGCCGAGGGGCGATTCCTCCGTTGCGTAGCGCATGCGGACGCCGAAGTCGCTCCCGTCGCCGAAGTAGTCGCGGATCTGGTTCGCGAGGTACGCGACGGTCACGACGATGTCGTCGAACCCGTGCCGGGCGAGCAGCTCGACGATGTGCTCCATCATCGGCCGGTTGACGATCGGGATCATGGGCTTGGGCTGGTTGCTGGTGAGCGGGCGGAGCCGCGTCCCCTCGCCTCCGGCCAGGATCACGGCCTTCATGGCGTTGCTCCCGTCGGTGCGGCGTCGGCGGCCCGGCGGTCGGCGCGCCCGGCCCGCAGCGCCTCGAGCCCCGGGCGCACGTATCCGGCCGCCGCGAGGTAGCTGAGCACGAGACCCCCGATGGTGAGCACCCAGGTGGCGATCGAGAATGCGTCATGCAGGCTGCCCGGCTGCAGAGTGTCGACCAGGAGGAACCCCGGGAGGGCCATCATGAGCGCGAAGGCCCCGCACTTCCCGATGAACGTGACGTCGATGCGCCGCGCGCCGGCGAGCGCGAGTCCGAGCGTCGCCGCGCTGACGAGCCCCTCACGCACGAGGATCGCGACCCCGACCCAGGTGGGGAGGACGCCTTCGATCATCAGACAGATCGTGGCGGTGAGGAGGAGGACCCGGTCGGCGACCGGGTCGAGGATCTTGCCGAGCTCGCTCTCCTGATGGAACCGGCGCGCGATCCAGCCGTCGACCCAGTCGGTGCCACCGAGGAAGCCGAGGAAGAGATAGGTGACGGTCCGTTCGTCGGTCGCGAACAGGAGCCACACGAAGACCGGGACGCACAGCAACCGCATGACGCTCAGCGCGTTCGGGACGGTCAGCACGCGGCGGCCCATGCCCGCAGCGTAGGGCACGCCTCTCCCCGCCCACCGAGAAGCCGGGCGAGATGGTCAGACCACGAACTGGACGGCAGCGCGGGTCGCGAGGATGGGGCGGACGTGATCCACGACGACCCGCTGGTGCTCCGGATGGTCCTGGTAGCGCTGCCACGCCTCCGCGTCGTCGAAGTCGGCAACGAGAGCGAGGTCCGAGGTGCCCGGGGCGAGCCCGAGGTCCGGGCCGAGGGAGAACGCGCGGACCTCGGGGATCAGGCCCGGCAACGCCCGGAGCGCCGACTCGGTGGCGGTGATCGCCTCGGGTGACGCATCGTCGGCCCAGGTGAAGCACACGACGTGGCGAACGGTCATTGCAGGCCTCCCGAGGCGCCCCCATCGATCGGGATGGCGGCCCCGGTGAGGAACCCGGCTGCGTCCGAGCAGAGGAAGGCCGCGATCCGACCGAACCCGTCCGGGTCGCCCGGGTGTCCGACCGGGATCGTGCTCGTGGTTGCATCCGTGGTACCGAGCTCACGGAGGCGCTCGGTGTCGTGCAACCCCGGCTGCAGGGAGTTCACCGTGACCCCGTCGGGCGCGACCTCACCGGCGAGGGTCTTCAGGAAGCCCGTCACTCCGGCGCGCGCCGTGTTCGACAGGATCAGGTGTGGGATCGGCTGACGCACCGCGATCGACGTGATCGCGAGGACTCTTCCCCACTGCTGGGCCTGCATCGTCGGGACCGCCTCGGCGCACATCGCGATCGTCGACAGGCAGTTCAGCTCGAAGGCGCGCGCGTACTCGTGGGGATCCGACACGTCGGCGAAGCGCCCCGGCGGCGGTCCGCCGGCATTCGCGACGAGGATGTCGAGACCTCCCAGTGCCGAACGCGCCTCGCGCACGAAGCCGGCCGCGCCCTCCGACGTGGACACATCGGCGACGATCGCGGTCGCGCCGATCGAGTCGGCAGTGCGCGTCAGGGTCGACTCGTCGCGACCGCAGATCGCGACCTCCACGCCTTCCTCGGCCAATGCCCGCGCGACCGCGAACCCCAGGCCGCGCGACGCCGCGGCGACCGCTGCTCGACGACCCGCGATCCCGAGATCCATCCGTCCCTCCCTGCTGACTCGTGCCCTACTGGTGGATCGGTCCGTCGCCGTCGCGGAGCGACGGAGCCGCACGCCCCGTGCGCCGGGCGATGATCTCGGCGCAGATCGCGATCGCGGTCTCCTCCGGGGTGCGTGCGCCCAGGTCGAGACCGATCGGGGCCATGACCCGATCGAGCTCCGCGTCGGTCACGCCGGCCTCCCGGAGCCGCTCGACCCGTCTGGCGTGCGTCCGGCGACTGCCCATCGCGCCGAGGTAGCCGACCTGGGTTGCGAGCGCGGCGATGATCGCCGGGACGTCGAACTTCGCGTCGTGGGTGAGCACGCAGACCGCGTCCCGAGGCCCGAGCGCGGTCGACACCGAGGCGAGATGGCGGTCGGGCCAGTCGCACACGACCGCGTCGGCCATCGGGAACCGCTGCGGGGTCGCGAAGACCTCGCGGGCGTCGCAGACCGTCACGTGGTAGCCGAGCAGCTTCGCCGACCGGACGAGCGCCGCGGTGAAGTCCACCGCGCCGAAGATGATCATCCGCGCCGGCGGGGCGAACGACTCGATGAAGACCTCGACGTCCTCCTCGCGTGCCTCGCCGTGTGCGCCGTAGTGGCGGGTGACCGTGATGCCGGCCTCGAGCTCGCCGAGCGCGTCGCGGGCCACAACCCGGTCGAGGTCGGCGTCCCCGAGAGTGCCGGTGCTCGCACGACCCGGGCCGACGAGCAGCTTGTGCCCGACTCCTGCCCCGGCGATCACGGTGGCGAGCGCCACCGGCTGATGCGCACGGAGGGCGTCGCGCAGGTCCTCGTAGAGCGTGCTCACCAGTCGAGTGGCTCGACGAACACGTGGATCGTGCCGCCACAGGTGAGACCGACCGCGAACGCCTCGTCGTCGGAGTAGCCGAACGTGATCACGCCGGGCTCCCGGTCGCCGGAGAGCACGGCGAGCGCCTCGGTCACGACGGCTCCCTCGACGCAGCCGCCCGAGACAGATCCGATGACCTCGCCCGTCTCGCTGACCGCCATCGCGGCCCCCGGGTCGCGCGGCCCGGAGCCGTCGAGGCCCACGACGCGCGCGATCGCGATCCGCTGCCCTTCGGCGCGCCAGCGATCGAGATCGTCGAGGAGGTCCTTCATGTCGTGCCTCCGATCGCCGCGTGCCGAATCGGGCGCCGGGCCGGGCGCCGGCCGCCGGGATCGGCGACCACGTCGACGAGCGCTTCCAGCGCGTGGAGCGAGTGACCCTCGACGAAGTCGTCGACGTACGGCAGGGCGGCCGCCATCCCCCGGGCGAGGGGCGCGTACTCGGGGGTGGCCTTCAGCGGGTTCACCCACACGATGCGATGCGCGACGCGGGCCAGCCGGGCCATCTCGTCGGCCAGCAGCTCGGGGTCACCCCGATCCCATCCGTCGGAGAGAATCACGACCACCGAGCCCCGCGCCATGCCGCGGACACCCCATCGCTCGTTGAACGCACGGAGCCCCTCACCGAGCCGGGTGCCACCGGACCAGTCGGGGACGCGCGCTGCGGCCGCGGCCAGCGCGACATCGGGATCCCGACTCGACAGCTCCCGGGTGAGTCGCGTGAGGCGGGTTCCGAGCGCGAACGCTTCGACTCGGCCTCGGCCTGCGACACCGACGTGCAGGAAGCGGAGCAGCGCCCGCGCGTACGGCTCCATCGAACCGCTCACGTCGCAGAGCAACACGATGCGTCGCGGGCGGGTCGTGGGTGCCCGGGTCGCGCGCCGGGTCGGGTCGCCGCCGGCCCGCAGCGACCGCCGGACCGTGCGCCGGAGGTCCGGCCGGCCCCGGTCGCGTCGCGCCGGACGGAGCCGGCGCGACGCGCGATGCGCGCCGACCATCCGGAGGTCGGCCATGAGCCGTCGCGCCTCCGCATGCTCCGCGGTCGAGTACCGCGCGAAGTCGCGGTGGCGCAGCACCTCGGCGCGGCTGAAGCGCAGTCGGATCGTCGGGTCGGCATCCCGCTCGTCGTCGAGACCCTCGTCGTCCCCGTCGTCGCGGTCGTCGGTGTCGATGCCGATCACCACCGTCTCGGCTTCACCCTCCGGTGCGTCGGACGCGCCCGGCGTGCGGTCCCAGAACGTGGCGAAGGCCCGGTCGTAGACGGGCACGTCCTCGGGGCCGCGCACCAGCGTCGCCCGCCCCGCCCAGTACGCCTCCGTGCGTCGGTCCAGGCCCACGGCGGCGAGTGCACGCGCGTAGGTGACCGTCGTCTCGACGGGCACGTCGAGCCCGGCGCCCCGCAGGATGCGGGCGAAGGCCACCGCGGCCCGTTCGGCGTCGGCCGGTGCGATCGCGGTCGGGCTCATGTTGCTCACGCGCGCGCTCCCACGGCGGTGAGGAGCGTGTCGAGTCCGTGCTCGAGCACCCGCTCCTGGTCCTCGCGGTACTTCAACACCGTGCCGAGCGTCACCTCGAC
>JAWOIO010000247.1:0-9284 GCA_046484625.1 Acidimicrobiia bacterium | reverse complement strand
TGATCCAGCTCATGTCCACACTCCTCTGGTGGTGGAAGCCGTCCCCTCACGCGGACCGGCTCGCTCCTCGGTCAACGCAGGGCCTTGCCGGCCATCCGCAGGATCTCGTCCAGCGGGTTGCGAGCGATGCCCCCGGCGTGAAGATCCGCGCCACACCGAGGGCTGCGAGCTCCTGCACGTCCTCGGGCGGGACGATCCCGCCGCCGAACACCAGCACGTCCTCCCGGCCGCGGGCCGCGAGCTCCTCCACCACCTTGGGCACGAGGGTCATGTGGGCGCCCGACAGCACCGACAGCCCGACCGCGTCGGCATCCTCCTGCAGGGTCGTCTCGGCCACCTGCTCGGGAGTCTGGAAGAGGCCGGTGTAGACGACCTCGAATCCGGCGTCGCGCAACGCGCGGGCGATCACCTTGGCGCCGCGATCGTGGCCGTCGAGCCCCGGCTTCGCGACGACGACGCGATAGCGCCGCTGCATCGTCGTCGCCTCCCCCTGCTCGCCTGGCGTGCTCGCCCCTGGACGAGTCCCCACGGTACCGAAGGATCCCCAGAGCGGGCGAGCCAGGAGCGGGCGAGCCAGGAGCGTGCGGCCCGCCGGACCGGCCCTGGGGCGGACCCGACTCGGGGGCGGCCCCGTCCCTGGGCGAGAATGCCACCGTGCCTGCTGCCCCCGACGACCGCCGCGTCCTCGTCTTCGCCGCCGGCCTCGTGGTGCTCGCGGGGCTGGCGATCGCCGGGCTGCTGTTCCTCGCCACCGGCGGGACCGACCAGGACCCGGAGGCCACCGGCCCGATCGCCCTCGGCCTCGAACCCGAGCTCACGGCTCGCACCGAGGAAGGTGGCCCGAGCTACATCGCCAACCCGTTCGGCGAGCACGGCTTCTGGCTCGACCTCGAAGGCGGGCAGCTCGTCGCCCTCGACATCGTCCGTCCCGGCACCCGCTCCTGCATCGTGAAGTGGCGGGCGACCAAGGGCGCCTACGTCGCCTGCAACGGTGACCGGCTCGCGTCCACGGATCTCGACCGCTTCGTGGTGACGATCGCCAAGCCTGCCCCCGACGAGCCGGCCGAGACCGTGTTCGTGGACCTGCGCCAGCGCGAGCCCGCGCCGAGCGGCTCGCGCTGACGGCCCCGCTACCCGGGGATCTTCTCGAGCGGCGCCCAGGCCAGCAGCAGTCGCTTCTCGCCGACGTCGCGGAAGTTCACCACGACCTCGGCCTTGTCGCCGCTGCCCTCCATGTCGAGGATCACGCCCTCCCCGAACTTGTCGTGGCGCACGTCGTCGCCGATCTTGAGCCCGACGTGCTCCGCGCCACGCGCACCCGGCGCCTCGCCACCCCACCGCACCGCCGCGTCGACGACCGCGTCGCGGTGCGCCGCGGGACTCGCGGTGGGTCGACCACTTCCACCCGCTCGTGAGCCGATCGCCTTCTCGCCGATCGAGTGGACCAGCTCCTCGGGGATCTCGGCGAGGAACCGGCTCGGCGGGTAGTAGTCGGTGGAGCCGAACAGCGTACGGCTCCACGCGTGGCAGAGGTAGAGCCGCTCGCGGGCCCGGGTGATCCCGACATAGCAGAGGCGCCGCTCCTCCTCGAGCTCCTCGGGGTCGCCGAGCGAGCGCACGTGCGGGAACACTCCGTCCTCCATGCCGGCGAGGAACACGACCGGGTACTCCAGGCCCTTGGCCGTGTGCAGGGTCATCAGGGTGACGCTGCTCTCCTCGGACCCGTCGGCTGCGTCCATGTCGGTGACGAGCGAGATCGCCTCGAGGAAGGCCTGGACCCGGGCGAGGCCGGTCGGGATCGCGACGGGCGCGTCGGCAGCTCCCTCGAGCGCGGTGCCGACTCCGGCGATCGCGGGGAGCCCCGACGTGTCGCCCTTGTCGAGCGCCTCGTCGAACTCCCGGCACACCCCGACGAGCTCAGCCAGGTTCTCGATGCGCCCCTGCGACTCGATCGAACGTTCGGCCTCGAGCTCGGCGACGTAGCCCGTGAGCTCGAGCACCTTCTGGAGCGTGGCGCCGACCCCGTCCGCGGTGAAGCCCTCGAACGCGACCATGAGCTCGAGCAGGTCCCGGATCCCGCCGAGCGCCTTGCCGCTCACCCCGGCGGCGGCGGCCTCGCGCAGCGCGTCGCGAAACGTGAGGTGCGCGCCCTGGCCGTAGGCCTCGACCTTGCCGATCGACGTGTCGCCCACCCCCCGCTTGGGGGTGTTGACGATGCGCTTCCAGCTCACCTCGTCGTCGGGGTTCACGAGCGCGCGGAGGTACGCCAGCGCGTCCTTCACCTCGCGCCGGTCGTAGAACTTCGTGCCACCCACCACGCGGTACGGGATCCCCGCCCGCACGAACGACTCCTCGATGACGCGGCTCTGCGCGTTGGTCCGGTAGAAGACCGCGATGTCGCGGAAGCGCTGCCCTTCGGTGTCGGTGAGGCGCGTCACCTCGTGGGTGATGAACGCCGCCTCGTCACGCTCGTCCTCGGCCTGGTAGCGGGTGAGCAGCTCGCCCGCGACCTCCTCGGTCCACAGGTGCTTCGGCTTGCGGGCCGCGTTGTTCGCGATGACCGCGTTCGCGGCGTCGAGGATGCGCTGCGTGGAGCGGTAGTTCTGCTCCATCACCACCACCGACGCCTCGGGGAACACCTCCTCGAACCGCAGCAGGTTCCGGTAGTCCGCCCCGCGGAAGCGATACACGGAGTTGTGCGTGACGATGCCCTCGGCAACGAAGTTGTGGGTCCCCTCGATGTCGAGGTCATAGACGGGGGCATCGATGATCGCCGGCTCCACCGACGTGACGACGTCGAACTGGCCGTCCTCGTCGACCATCACCATCCCCGGGCGGACGGCCGACGCCTCGGTGAACGGCAGGGAGTTCATCACGGCGACGTCGTCGTTCGCCGCGAGTCGGGCCGTGCACCGCACGGTCACCTCGAGGACACCCTGGATCTGCTCCACGATCGCGGCGAGCGCACCCATGTCCTTGTGGGCCGTCTCGAAGCGCCAACCCTGGGAGCCGCGCCGGGCGGGTCGCACCGACAGCCCGATCGACTCGAGCGCAGCGCGTCCCTCGTCGTCGTACCCGGACAGCGAGATGCGGTGGAGCGGGCTCCGACCCCGCCGGTCCCCGCACAGCACGATGCCGAGACGACGCCGGGGCCTCCCCGACGATGCGGCGGTGCGGGTCTGCGCCACGTGATGCGGCTGTTCGAACGACAGCCCTTCGTCGGCAAGGAGCCCGAGCCCGCCCTTGTCGGTATCGAGCTCGTCGAAGAGCCCGTCGATCAGGTCCTGGCGAGCGACGAGCCCGGCGCTCGTCGACTCCGGCCGGCGTCGTGCCACGAATGGGACCGTCGGCAGCCCGTAGCGCGCCGCGAGCAGTGCCTCGTGCCAGCGGGCGTCGGCCTCGGTCCGGTGTGCGGCAATCACCCAGAGCGCGTCGGCGTGCTCGGCACGGCTGCGTTGCGCCGGCCCGAGCACGCTCTGCTCCTGGCCTCTGGTGTACGTGCGGGACGTCCCGACCCGGAACCCCTTGTCGGCGCGCCACATGAGGTACGTCATGTGCTGCTGCGGCGTGCGCCCGGGAACGAAGCCGGCGAAGTGCACGTGCTCGGCGGTGGACGTGATGACCCGGCCGCTCGCCAGTCGGATCGTGACTCCACCCCACGAGAACGACCGGTGGACGCGGCCGACGCGAGCGGGACGGAAGTCACCGCTCCCGTAGCAGGAGAGGATCTCGGCGCCGGCCTCGATGACTTCGATGGGTCGGCGCGACCCGTCGGCCATCGTGATCCGGGTGCCGGCGGGGAGGCACTGATCTGTATCTCCGACAACGGTCACGTTGCGATGGTCCTCGCCGAGCATCCGCACCATCTCCCACTGGGCGAGGTTGGTGTCCTGGAACTCGTCGACGAGCAGGTAGCGGAACCGGTGCTGCCAGCGGGCGAGCGCGTCGGGGTGCTCACGGAACAGCTTCACGACCAGCCCGAGGAGGTCGTCGAAGTCGACGGCCGACGCGTCGAGCAGCCGCTTCTGGTACTCGGCGTACACGTCCGCGATGCGCCGCTCGGGCGGTGAGGCCGCGCTCTCGAGCGCCATGGTCGGTGTGATGAGCTCGTTCTTCATCGCCGAGATGCGGGCGTGGAGCTGGCGGGGCGGGAAGCGCTTCGGATCGAGGTTGAGGTCCCGGCGCACGTAGTCGGTGAGGCGCACCGCGTCGGACTGGTCGTAGATCGAGAACTGGGGGCGCAGGCCCAGGCGGGTCGCCTCGCGGCGCAGGATGCGCGCACACGCCGAGTGGAACGTGCTCACCCACATCTTCTGGGCGACCGGGCCGACGAGCTCGCTCACCCGTTCCTTCATCTCGCCCGCGGCCTTGTTCGTGAACGTGATCGCGAGCAACCCGAACGGTGACACCCGCCGCGACGCGATCAGGTAGGCGATGCGGTGGGTGAGCACGCGGGTCTTCCCCGAACCGGCACCGGCCACGATGAGCACCGGCCCGTCGGGTGCGGTCGCGGCTTCGCGCTGGACCGGGTTCAGCCCCGCGAGCAGGGCGTCGAGCCGGGCCTGGTCGACCGCCGGAACCTGCGAGGGCGGTGGCCCGGCGTCGTCGTCGGACGGAGGAGGTTCACCGAGCGGCGCAGGATCGTCGATGAACGGTTCGGCCATGGTCGACCCATCGTAGGTCGCGGCCGGGAAGTGACCGTACAGGTGTTCGATGTGCCCGCGGGAGCCGGCTCAGGCGCGACCGACTGGCAGCCGGTCTGGAACCCGTGTTCTCGTGACGCGACTCGCCCCCATGACGGCCGAATCCGTCACGAGAACACCCTGATCAGGAGCAGGCCTTCAGGCCGATCTTCCTGGCGGCTTTGTCGGCCTTCGTGAACGGATCGGTGTCGCCGTCGAAGATCCCGACCGGATCCGCTTCGATCGTTGTGAGGGCCTCGGTCACGGCGACCTTGAACTTCTTGACCCCGCTCCTCAGCGACTCGGGTTCGTCGAGCGCGTCGATCGAGGCGAGGGCGTCCTCGATGACCGGCACGAACAGCGCGGCGAAAGCAACGAGCTGCTCCGGCGACGGCCGTTCGTCCTCACCGAGGCCGGCGAAGGCCTCCTGCTGGATCGGTTCAATTTCTTTGTTCGCCTGCTTGCACACCGCGTTCGCCTGCTTCTTCCACTGCGACTCGGTCAGCGGTGCGGCGACGGCGACCCCGGCACTCAGCATCACGGCCGCGACGACCGATGCGGCAACCGCCCCTCGCTTGCGATTCATGGAGCCCTCCTGGTTCGGACCACTCGCCAGTCGAGCGGCCCATCGGCATTGAGTCAGAGATCCCGGGCACGCGCAAGGCGGCCTGATCGCGTCGCACCGCTCTACCGCGCGGGTGAGCGCATCGTCGTAGGATCTTGCGACTCCGATCGCAACGGGAGGACCCGTCATGGCCAAGGACCTCGAATACTGGAAGAAGCGCCTCGACGACGAGTACGGCCAGATCACCCGTCGCTTCGACGAGATCCACGAGCGTTACGACAAGCTCGCCAACGGTCAGCCCGAGGACGACATGTTCGAGCGCCTCAAGGACCTCGAGAAGCGGGTCAAGAAGATCCGCACCGGCGGCTGGTTCCGGCCAGGAGCACGTCACCACCGACGCGTGCTCAAGAAGTACACCGCGGCCAAGGCGGCTGGCGGCGGCACCCCGAGCCAGACCTTCGGCTCCTGATCGACCCCAAGCTCAAGCGCGCCCTCGGCCAGATGGTCAAGGGGGTACAGGTCGTCGCGGCGACCCACGACGGGGTCACGCGCGCGTACACATCGCACTGGGTGAGCCAGGTCGCGTTCGAGGAGCCGGTCGTGATGGCGTCGGTCTCGCCGAAGCACGATACGCACCCGCTCATCGTGGCGAGCGGGGTGTTCAGCGTGTCGATCCTGGCGGGCGACCAGATCGACCAGGGGCAGTACTTCTCGTATCCGGGGCGGCGGTTCCGCTACATCGCCGAGGAGTACCTCGAGGTCGTCGACGGGCTCCCGGTCGTGGCCGACTGCATCGCGTGGCTCCGGTGCGAGACGTTCGAACGCAAGCTCATGCGCGACCACGAGCTGTTCTTCGCCGAGGTCACGGGATACGGCTACGGGCGGCTCAAGGAACCGCCGCTCCTGTACTCGTCGCGCCACGGGTGGCGAATCCTGGGCGAACGGGCCCGCAAGCGCGGCGACTCCGTGCGCGACCGCCTCCTCGCCCGACTCTCGGCGGCTGGCGTCGACGTCGACCCGGACGAACCCGACGACGAGGACGACTGATGGCGAAACGCAGCCTGCGCGCACCGGAGACGCAGTCCGTCACGTTCGTGGAGCTGTTCTTCGACCTCGTCTTCGTGTTCGCTGTCACGCAGGTGACCGTGCTCACGGCGGGCGACCTCACGGTCGAGGGCGTCGCGCGCTCGTTGCTCCTGTTCTGGCTGATCTGGTGGGCATGGACCCAGTTCACGTGGACCCTCAACCCGGCCGACACGAGCCACACCGCGGTGCGGGTCATCACCCTCGTCGCGACGGCGCTGGCGTTCGTCATGGCCGCATCGGTGACACGGGCGTTCGGTGACGAAGCCGCCTGGTTCGCCGTGCCGTACGTCCTCGTCCGCGTGCTCGGGCTCGGCCTCCAGGTGCGCGTCGACCTCGAACGGGCCGACATGCAGCACCGGGCGATCTACCTGTGGACGGGCCTCTCGTCGATCGGCCTCGCACTCGTCGTCACCGGGGCGCTCGTCGACACCCCGGGCCGCTACTGGATCTGGCTCGGCGCGATCGTCGCCGACTTCGTCGCGGCAGGCTCGGCGGGGTCGAGCTTCGAATGGGAGATCGACGTCGCGCACTTCTCCGAGCGCCACGGGCTGTTCGTGATCATCGCGCTCGGTGAATCGCTGATCGTCGCCGCGACCACCGTCAGTGCCGACGAGCGCACCGGGTCACTCGTCGCCGTCACGGCCGCCGCGCTCGCGGTCGCGTGCCTCCTCTGGTGGACCTACTTCGCCTGGCTCAAGGACGCCCTCGAGGAAGGGTTCGCCTCGACGTCCCCCGACATGCTCGGCGCGACCGCTCGCGACGCGTTCAGCCTGGGGCACTTCCCGCTCGTCTGCGGGATCATCGGGTTCGCCATCGCGGTCGAGGAGATCGTGCACCACCCCGGCGATGTCCCCACGGGTGAGGTGACCGCCGCGCTCGGTACGGGCGTGACCCTCTACGTCGCGGCCGCCGCGTTCGCGCTCTGGCGCGTGCGCCGCGTGGTCCTGTGGCCTCGCCTCGGGATCCTCGCGCTCACCATGGCGGGACTGGCGATCGTCTCGACGACCGATGCCGTATGGCAGCTCGGTGTCGTCGCCGTCGGGCTCCTCGCGCTCGCGCTCGTCGAGCGCCCCTCCCCACGTTTCGGCGTCAGCAGTCCGCTGTCAGAGCGGGTTGCTGACGCACAAAGATGAGCTAGGCCGACTGCTCCATGTCGGCGGAGTAGGAGCCGGACGCGGCGGCGCCGTTCAGCCTCGCCCGCTTCATGAACGCGGCCTGCGCGGCGGCGACGTTGTCGACCTTGCCCTGCCACGCCTTCAACGCCGGGGCCTGCAGCGCCCGGCCGTATGAGAACGACAGCTGCCACGGGTGCGGCCCGAGCTGGTTCATCTCGTTGAGCCGGCTGGTCGCCTGCTCGTCGGACTGGCCGCCCGAGAGGAACACGATCCCCGGCACCGCGGCCGGCACCGACCACGAGAAGCAGCGCAGCGTCCACTCGGCGATCTCCGCGTCGGACGGCTGCTCCTTCGCGGCGTACCCCGCGAGCACCATGTTCGGCTTCAGCAGCACTCCCTCGAACAGCACTCGCTGGCGGTGCAGCTCCTGGAACAGCGCTGCCTGCGCCTCCGCGGTCACGTCGCCGGCGCGCGCGATCGTGTGCGTGCCCTCCATGAGCACCTCTGGCTCGACGATCGGCACGATCCCGGCCTCCTGGCAGAGCGCGGCGTAACGGGAGAGCGCGTGCGCGTTCGCCTCGTAGCAGTACTGCGACGGCAGCTCGTCGGTGATCGTGTACGTCGCACGCCACTTCGCGAACCGGGCGCCGAGCTCGTGGTACTCGGCGAGACGCTCCCGCAGCCCGTCGAGCCCCTCGGTCACGGTCTCGCCGTCGGACAACGCGAGCGCCTTGGCCCCGGTGTCGACCTTGATGCCGGGGATGATGCCCTTGTCGGCGAGCAGCTTCGGGAACGGGGTGCCGTCGGCGCTCGACTGGCGGATCGTCTCGTCGAAGAGGATGACCCCGCTGATGTGGTCCTCGATTCCGGGGGCGGTGAAGAGGAGGTCGCGGTACGCGCGCCGGTGCTCCTCGGTCGACTCGACCTTGATGGAGTCGAATCGCTTCTTGATCGTCCCGCTCGACTCGTCGGCGGCGAGGATGCCCTTCCCGGGCGCGACGATCGCCTGGGCGTTGGCGCGGAGCGTGTCGAGATCGATGCCGTGGGGTCCTGCCATGCCGGTTCTACTCCCATTCGATGGTGCCGGGGGGCTTGCTGGTGATGTCGTAGGCGACCCGGTTCACCCCGGGCACCTCGTTGATGATCCGCGACGCCATCCGCTCGAGCAAGTCGTGCGGAAGGCGGGCCCAGTCGGCCGTCATGGCGTCGTCGGACGTGACGGCCCGGATGATGATCGGGTACTCGTACGTGCGGCCGTCGCCCATCACCCCGACGGTCCGGACCGCGGGGAGCACGGCGAAGCTCTGCCAGATCTCCCGCTCGAGGCCGGCCCGCCGCAGCTCCTCGAGGACGATGTGATCGGCCTGGCGCAGCGTGTCGACCCGGTCGGCCGTGACGTCGCCGATGATCCGGACACCGAGCCCCGGCCCCGGGAACGGCTGACGCCACACGATGTGCTCCGGGAGCCCGAGCTCCTCTCCGACCGCGCGGACCTCGTCCTTGAAGAGGTTCCGCAGCGGCTCGACGAGATCGAACTTCATGTCGTCGGGCAGGCCACCCACGTTGTGGTGCGACTTGATGGTGGCGTTGTCACCGCCGCCCGACTCGACGATGTCGGGATAGAGCGTGCCCTGCACGAGGAACCGAGCGTCCGACAGATCCGCCTTGATGGGCTCGCTCCCTGACGGCCGGCCGTCGGCCGTTCGCTCCGCCTTGATGGGCTCGCTCCCTGACGGCCGGCCGTCGGCCGTTCGCTCCGCCTTGATGGGCTCGCTCCCTGACGGCCGGGATCCCCGGCCGTCAGGGAGCGAGCCCATCAAGGCGGAGCGAACGGCC
>JAWOIO010000224.1:0-11209 GCA_046484625.1 Acidimicrobiia bacterium | reverse complement strand
TCGCGGATCTCGCGGTTGCGACGAGCTGCGGGATGATCAAGACCGGCGCGCCGGCACGCAGCGACCGCGTCGCGAAGTACAACCAGCTGCTCCGCATCGAGGAGAGCCTCGGCGCCAACGCCGCCTACCTCGGCGGTGCCGCGCTCGCCGGCGCATCTCCCTCGGGGGTCGACCGTGCCTGACACCCTGCGACGGGAGCGCCCCAGCCGTGCGCGCGTCGCACCGGCCCGGACGGCGCGACGGTCGACGTCGAGCCGAGCGTCGCGCAACACCGCCGCGGCGCGGCGCCCGACGACGTCGCGGGCAACGAAGCCGGGCGCCGGGGTGCGTGCCGGCAACGTCGGTCGGTCGGCGAAGCCGAAACGGGACCGCCAGGTCTCGGAGCCGCCCGCGCGGCGCAGCGCGTCTCCGACCGTCCGCCGCCGCCGCTCGCGGCTGGCCACAGCCGTGTTCGCGGTCCTCCTGATCGGCTTCGTGGTGGCGTTCGTCTACCCGACCCGGACCTACGTGCGGCAACGCGCCGAGCTCTCCGCCGCGGAGACCCGTCTCGACGTCCTCGAGCGCGAGACCCGCACGCTCGAGGCCGACAGCCTGCGCCTCGAGTCGGATGCCGAGATCGAGCGCGTCGCGCGTGAGCAGTACGGCCTGATCCGTCCGGGCGAGACGCCGTGGGTCCTCGTCCCCGAGACGACGCCACCGACGACCCCGGCCACCGACCCCCCCTCGGGATCCGGTCAGTAGCCAGGGCGATCCGGGGCGCGGCCGTTCGTAGACTCGATCCATGGAGTCCGCGTCCGCGTCCGATGTCGACGCCGTGCGCGCGCTCCTCGGCCGGGATCCGACGGCGGACTTCGAGGTCGAGGTGCGCGATTCCACCGGTGCACCGGTCGTGCTGCGCAACGCCGCGTTCACCCGCGACGGTCGTCCGATGCCGACCCGGTTCTGGCTCGTCGATCCCGTGCTCGTCGCGGCGGTCTCCCGGATCGAGGCCGCCGGCGGAGTCAAGGCCGCCGCCGCCGTCATCCCGGCCGACGTCCTCGCCGACGCCCACGAACGGTACGCGGCAGAACGCGACGCGACGATCCCCGCCGGACACGTCGGGCCCCGCCCGACGGGTGGCGTGGGGGGGACTCACACGGGTGTGAAGTGTCTCCACGCGCACTACGCGTGGACTCTCGCCGGTGGCGACGACCCGGTCGGTCGTTGGGTCGGGGCGCGCCTCGCGGAGGATCCGCCCGGATGACCCGGGTGGGCGCGGTCGACATCGGCACGAACTCGGTCCGGCTGCTCGTGGCCGAGATCGACGATGGCGCGGGCCCCGACGCTCCGCTGACGACGCTGGACCGCCGGATGACCATCACCCGCCTCGGCGCAGGGGTCGACGCGACGCGAGTCCTCGCCACCGACGCGATCGAGCGAACCGCTGAGGTCCTCCGCGACTACCGCAGGGCGCTCGATGAGCTCGACGTCGCGACTGTCCGCGCGACCGCGACGAGTGCTGCGCGGGACGCGCAGAACCGCGCCGACTTCTTCGACGCTGCGACCGATGCGCTCGGGGTCACCCCCGAGCTCCTCTCGGGCGAGGAGGAAGCCCGGCTGTCGTTTCTCGGCGCGACCGCGGGGCTCGACGCGCCCGCGCCGTATCTCGTCGTCGACATCGGCGGCGGATCCACGGAGCTCGTGGTCGGTACCGATGGACCCGAGCACCTTGCGTCGATCGACATGGGGTGCGTGCGCGTGACCGAGCAGTGGCTCGCGTCGGATCCGCCTTCGCCCGAGGAGCTGTCGAACGCGGTGTCGGCGGCACGCGACGAGCTGGCCGACACGCTCCGCGCCGTCCCGGAGCTGCGGGAGGCGGCGACGGTGCTGGGACTCGCCGGGACGATCACGACGGTGGCGGCGATCGAGCAGGGCCTCGCCGAGTACGACCGCGACCGGATCCACCATTTTCGGCTCGATCGGGCGGCGGCGGAGGACATCTTCCGCACGCTGGCGCTCGAGCCGATCGCCGAGCGCCGCCACAATCCGGGCCTCGATCCGGGCCGGGTCGACGTCATCGTGGGCGGCGTGGTCGTGCTCGTGTCGCTGTTCCGGGTGCTCGACCTCGACGATCTGCTGGTCTCGGAGGCCGACATCCTCGATGGGCTGGCCCGCTCCCTGGCGTGAGGAACGGGCCGTAGCCCGGAAATCCACCACTTCCGCGCGCTGGGGGTCAAGACTCCCGCGATGGATGACGTTGTCCGGGGCGTGTACGACGAGACGACCGAGGTCGGACGCTTCCTGGCGTCGTTGAGCCGCCTGTCGGGGGCCGACGTCGAGAAGGTCGCGAGCGCCCTCGATTCCGATGCGCTGTTGGACGAGGTGGACTGGTGGCGTGCCACCATCGCCATCGACAAGGTCGCTCGGCGGTCCCGCTGCAGCCGAGAGGCCGGGCGCTTTGCGGCCGAGGCCGCCCGCGTCGTCGAGGTGGCGGCCGGCCGTAGCCGGGCCACGCTGCCCGAGGACGACGTTCGCCGGGTGGCGCGTGCCGCCGCCGACGTCGCTCGTGGGCTCGCTGCGGGTCCCGCGGCGCGTCCGGTCGTCGGACTGCTCCTCGAGAGCTGGGCGCCGGTCCTCGTCGCCTTCTAGGCCGGCGGCGGCGTCGGCGCGTCGGGGGGCCGCAGCATCGCCTCCCGGTAGTAGCGGAGCTCGGCGATCGACTCGCGCACGTCACCGAGGGCTCGGTGCGCCTCTTGCTTGGCCGGCCGGCCTCGGTAGGCGTCGGGGTACCACCGACGACAGAGCTCCTTCAGGGACGAGACGTCGATGCTCCGGTAGTGGAGGTACTCGTCGAGCTCGGGCAGCGCAGCATGCATGAAGCGCCGGTCGACCCCGATGGAGTTCCCGCACAGGGGCGCGGTCCGAGCGACGGGGACATGGCGTCGCACGTACTCCAGGGCCGCGCGCTGGGCGTCGTCGATCGAGATCGACGACGCCGCGATCTCGGGGAGCAGCCCCGACTTCGTGTGCATCTTGCGGACGAAGGCGTCCATCTGCTCGAGTGCCTCGGGCGGCTGGTGGACCACCATGTCGATGCCCTCGTCGAGTGGTTCGAGGTCATTGTCGGTGACGAGCAGGGCGATCTCCACGACGACGTGCCGAGCGACCTCGAGCCCGGTCATCTCGAGGTCGAGCCAGACGAGCGGGGCATCCGGGGTGCCCTCGTCGGTCGGCGGGCTGGCTGCGTCCGCGCCCGTCTCCGTCACGGGGCGAGGGTACGCCGTGGTGGGTAGCCTTCGCGCGATGCGTCGAGGAGAGGTGCTCCGAGGCCCGCGCGTCGAGCTCCGGCCGCTCAAGGCGAGCGACTGGGAGGCCTGGCACGCGGTCCGCACCAGCAGCCGGGACTGGTTGGAGCCGTGGGAGCCACTCGGGGAGCCCGGAGCCCCCGACCCCACGACAGACGCCGACGCGTTCAAGTCCCGGTGCGGATCGTGGGATCGCCAGCGTCACTTCGATGCCGCGTACGGGTTCGGGATCTTCTTGCGCGACAAGGGCCCGCTCATCGGCGAGGTGAGCCTGGGGAGCGTGCAGCGGGGCCCGTTCCAGTCGGCGAACGTCGGGTACTGGATCGACGAGGCCCACGCGGGCCACGGCTACATGCCCGAGGCCGTCGCCGTCGTGCTGCGGTATGCCTTCGAGCAGCTCGGGCTGCATCGGGTCGAGGCCGCGATCGTGCCCCGCAACGAGCGGAGCCGACGGGTCGCCGAGAAGCTCGGCATGCGGGACGAGGGGGTCTCCGCCCGCTTCCTCCAGATCCGCGGCGTCTGGGAGGACCACGTCCGCTTCGCGATCACGGTGGAGGAATGGGAGGCGCGCAAGGACGAGATCCTCGCCGCGTTCCTCACCAACGCCTGACCGCCTTTCGCGGACGGCGCCGGTTCGGACACATCACGCGGGGTCGCGCTGTGCGAACGAGGTGCGCTGGCGGGCGAGCTCGGTCTCGACCGCCGACTCGAAGTCGGGCTGCCACGGAGCCTCACCGAGGCTCGCCTTGATCGCACGGCTGAGCGGTCGCGACACCGCAGCGGCCTGCGCGGCGAACGTCACGGCTTCGTCGACCAGGACGTCGTCGGGAACGCAGCGCCAGGCGAGGCCGAGCTCGGCGGCTCGCGCGCCGTCGATGCGCTCGCTGAACAGTGCCATGGCCGCGGTGGCCTGAGGCCCGACGGCTCGTTCGAGCATCCACAGGTGCCCGCCACCGGGGTGGAGCCCGATGCGCGCGAACCGGGAGTCGAACCGGGCCGACTCGGCGGCGAGGCGCACGTCGCAGCAGAGCGCGAGGTTGAACCCCGCACCGACGGCCGGGCCGTTGACGGCCGCGACCGTCGGCAGCGTGCAGCGACGAACGGCCAGGAAGCCGTCGTAGATCCCCCGGACCGAGTCCGCCCCGCGTCCGCCGTCGGCGCTCATCGACGAGAGCGCCTTCGTGTCGGCCCCGGAGCAGAACGCGGGCGCGACGCCGGTGACCACCACCGCGCCGACCGCGTCGTCGGCTTCGCACTGCGCGATCGCCTCGACGATCAAGTCGACGAGCTCGGCGCTGAGCGCGTTGCGGCGCTCGGGATCATCGAGGGTGAGCACCGCGACCCCGTCGCGTCGTTCGACGTGCAGCGTCATGTGGTCGCCACCCCTCGGTCGTCGGTGGGATCCACGACCGCTCGGGAGTGGCGGAAGAACGTCTCCACGTCTTGTTCGTACTCGTAGTCCTCGGCTTTGCCGAGGGTGGACTCGAGGCGGAGGGCGCGCACGAACGACTCGACCGCGCTGCGCGTGGTGTGCTCGAAGCGGTACCCGGTGCTCTTCCAACGGGCGCTGTCGACGCCCCGGCCGTAGCGCAGCAGCGCGAGCACCTCAGGGCGGAGGTCGGCGATCCGGAGGGTCTTCAGCGGCCGGGCAGCGAGCCCCGTGAGCAGCGGCGGGAGCGGCACGCGACGCTTCCCGGCGATCCGGCACACCTCCCCCCAGGGCACGACGCCGTCACCGGCCACGTTGTAGACGCCCGGCGCGTCGTGCTGGGTGGCGTGCGCCAGGGCGCCGGCGACGTCGTCCTCGTGGACGAACTGGAGCCGGGGGTCGAACCCGAGCACCTCGGGGGCGGCCGGCAGTCGGAGAAGGCGGGTGAACGTGGTCTCGACGTTGCTCCCGAGCACGTTCGCGAACCGCAGGACGGTGACCACCACATCGGGACTGTCCTGGGCGAAGTCGTCGACGGTGCGCTCGACCTCGAGCAGCGACCGCTCGATCTCGGTGCGGGCCTTGCCGGTCCGCGGGGTGTCCTCGCGAAAGAAGAACGGGTCGGCGTAGCTGGACCCATACACGAGGGTCGACGACTTCACCACGAGCTTGCGCACCGTGCTGCCCGGTGCCCCGGCGGCCGCGACCAGGTTGCCGGTACCGATCACGTTGATCTCGTGGGTGGTGCGGCTGCTGGCGAGCGTCGAGTCGACGAGCAGGTGCGTGTGCACGATCGTGTCGACCCGGGTCGCCTGCACGATCCGGTGGAGGATCGAGTACGAGGAGTCGGCTCGGACGAACTCCGTCTTCTCGAGCGGGAGGCGAGGATCGTCGGTGTCGACTCCCACGACCACCTCGACCCGGGGGTCTGCTTCCAGCAGCTGTGCGATGCGGCTGCCCCAGTACGCTCCGAGGCCCGTGACCAGGATGCGTCGCCCCACGGTGCTCACCCGAACCAGACGCTACGGCGCTCGCGCAGCATGTCGTGGAGCGCATCCTGGATCCGCCCCCGGATGATCTCGGACTGCTCGAGCACGAGACCCCGGTTGTAGCGGGGCTGGTTCGTCGCGACCTCGAAGTGCACCGGCGGGAGGACCCGGAGCCGGAACTTCGCCGGGAGGGGCACCACGAGCCCGCCGACCGGTCCGAACAGGAACATGTTGGCCGTGACGGGGACGTAGGGGACGTTGAGCAGCTTCGCGAGCCGGTTGCTCTTGGCGAGGACGGGCATCGCCTCCTCGTTGCCGACCACCGCGATGGGGATGACCGGAACCCCGGCGCGCATCGCGATCTCCACGAACCCGCCCCGACCGAAGCGCTGGAGCCGGTAGCGGTCGCGGGCGAGCTTTCCCGTCCCCTTGGTGCCCTCGGGGAAGACGAGGGCGAGCTGCTGCTGGTCGTGGAGGAGCCGGTAGGCGTTGTCGGGGTGGGCGGGCACGCCGCCGGCGCGCGACCAGAGGGTCCCGACCACCGGGAGCGAGCGGAAGAGGTTGTCGGCAAGGCCGTACACCGGTCGCCCCCGCTCGGTCTCGATCCCGTGCATGATCACGGGCGCGTCGGACGGGATGGCGCCACCGTGGTTCGCGACGAGGAGCGCACCACCTTGTTGGGGTAGGTGCTCGAGGCCCTCCCACTCGGCCCGGAACCAGCGTCGGTACACCGGGTCGTAGAGGCGGCGGGCCAGGCCGCGCATCCGCTCGCTCCGGCCCCAGCTGTCGACGTCGCTGCGGTGCTCGTCCGCTTCCTCCGGTGCAGGCGGCGCGATCGGTACGAGGTCGGTCCCGGGCGTCCGGTCCGGCGCGTGCACCCACTCCACGCCGGGCGCGCCCGTCGTGGCCGCGTTCGGCGTGCCCAGGTTCGGCGTGCCCAGGTTCGGCGTGCCGGGGATGGGGTCCATCAGGCCAGTGAACCCGTCGGGTGGTGCCCCGGGCAACCTGACGCCGGCATCGGGTTCGCCGCATCAGGTACGGATGGCTCCGGTGACCTGCCATCGTGGCCCCCGGTAGCGGCCGACGAGCCCGACGGCCCGGGCACCGATCCACAGTGCGAGCGCGCTCCAGAGCGCCACGATGCCGCCCCCGGCCAGCGTGATCCCGAGTGCAGCGGGTGCGAACGCCCCGAAGGTCGCCGCCACCATCGCGACCGCGAGGAACCGTTGGTCGCCCGCACCGATGAGCACGCCGTCGAGCACGAACACCACGGCGTTGAGCGGTTGGAGCAGGGCGACGACGAGCAGGAGCTGGACGGCGAGGTCGCGGACGCCCGTGTCGTCGGTGAACACCGGGACGAGCAATGTGCGCGCCGCGACGAGGACGATGCCGAAGACCACGCCGACGAAGATCCCCCATTCGATCATGCGTCTCGCGACCTCACGCGCCCTCGCCGGGTCGACCGCGCCGAGGTGCTTCCCGATGACGGCCTGGCCGGCGATCGCCAGCGCGTCGAGCGCGAGCGCGAGGAAGAGGAACACCTGGAACGCGATCTGGTGGGCCGCGACGGCATCGTCGGAGATTCGGGCTGCGAGGTTGGTGACCGCGAGGAACACCGCGAGCAGCGATGCCGTGCGCACGATGAGCGGCCCGCCCACCACGGCGGTCTGTCGGACACCCGCTCGGGTCGGCTTCAGCCCCGCCCCCTCCCGCCGGACCGAGCGGATGATGATCCACCCGTACGCAGCCGCGGCTGCGATCTGCGCGATCACCGTGCTCCACGCGGATCCGGCCACCCCCCAGTCGAAGCCGAAGACGAACAGCACCTCCACGGCGAGGTTCACCACGTTGGCCGCGACGGCGATGACCAGGGTCGTTCGGGTGTCCTGGACACCGCGCAGATAGCCGGTGCCGGCCAGCGCGAGGAGGAGGAACGGCGCGCCGACGAGGCTGATGCGCAGGTACTCGAGCGCGAAGGGGGAGATCCGGTCCGACGCCCCCATGGCGTCGACGATCCACGACGAGGCGACGAGGCCGACGACCATGAGCCCGACGCCGAGGGCGAGGGCGAGGGCGGCGCCGTCGACCCCGAGCGCGGCGGCGCCGCGACGGTCCCCGGCCCCGATGCGGCGGGCCACCGCCGAGGTGGTGGAGTAGGCCAGGAAATTGAAGATCGCGAATCCGGCGACCAGCACGGCCGCCGCCACGGCGACGCCGGCGAGCTGGCGGGTCCCGAGCCGGCCCACGATGGCGGTGTCCACCAGGACGTAGAACGGCTCGGCCGTGAGGGCCCCGAAGGCCGGCAGCGCGAGCCGCCAGATCTCCCGGTCGTGGGGGCTCGTGCGGGAGGGGAGCCGGCGCCAGGGTGCCACCCCGGCACGCTAGAGCCCCGGCCGTGTCCCGTTCTCGTGACGGGAAGCGCCCCTTGTCCCGTTCTCGTGACGGAACCGGCCCTCATGGGGGCCGTTTCGGTCACCGAGTGGGTGCGGACGGACCGGCCGATGGATGTCACACCCCCCTGTCATCCTCAGTGCATGGGTGGAGTACCCGATCGATCACGAGCACCGAGCAAGGCTTCCCGACCCGCGTCCCCGCCTGCCCGAGGCGGGGCGCCGGTGGCCTGGTTCGCCGACGCGGCCCGGCGCCTCGGCGCCGCGACGCGGGCGGCCGGGCTCGTCGTCCCGGCCTTCCGCTGCCCCCCGCGGACGCCGGGCGTTCCCCGCACGGTCCGGCGCTACCCGGGCGGCGCGGTGGTCTCGGTCGTCCTGGCTGGCCGGCGGGCCGAAGAGGTCGCGATCGACATGGTCGAGGGCGTGATGGTCGTGAACCGCCTCGAAGGCGACGCCGCCCTGCGCTTCCGCACCACGCTGCTCGAGGCGACGCGGGCGTCGACCGCGACACCCGAGCCGCCCGCCCCCGCTCCTCGGGAGCCCGACGTACCCTCCTCCGAGGCCCGGGTGGCGGAACGGCAGACGCAGGCGGCTTAAACCCGCCGGCTCCGCAAGGGGCGTGGGGGTTCGAATCCCTCCCCGGGCACCGTTGACCTGCGAAAACGCGGGTCGGCGTCGTTTCGCTGGCTCGCCAGGAGGCGTCACGCTAACGGATTGCTAACGCCCTGCCCGGCATGAGAGGACATGTCCACCGACGGGGCAAGACGTGGGCCTACGTTGTCGACGTCGGCCGCGACCCGGCAACGGATCGCCGACGCCAGCGCACCAAAGGTGGGTTCCCCACGCGCAAGGCGGCAGAGCAGGCCCTCGCCGAGGTGGTCCGCGACTTCGGGCGAGGCACCTACGTCGGACGCGATCCCCAAACGGTCGCCGAGTGGGTCGAGCGCTGGCTCCCGTCGATGGCGTCGAAGATCCGCTCCTCGACCTTGCGCGACTACGAGCAGGGTCTGAGTCGCGTGACCGAGCGCCTCGGCCATGTTCGGCTCCAGGACCTGCGGCCGCTCGACATCGAAGACCTCTATTCCTCGTTGCTGACCGACGGGCACCGGTACGGCGGCGGCCTCGCACCGAAGACGGTTCGATCTGAAGGCCGGCCGCCTCCAGGTGAACCAGTCGCTCACGATCGTCAAGGACGAGCTCGTCTGGGCGCCGCCGAAGACTGCCCGGTCGCGGCGCAGCCTCTCGCTCGACGGCGCGACCGTCGCCGCGCTCCGCGAACACCGCCGACGCCAGAGCGCCGAGCGCCTCGCGCTCGGGGAGGCGTGGGTCGACAATGACCTCGTGTTCTGCGACGAAGCAGGTCGCGAGCTCCACCCGAACCGCTTCTCGCGCGGGTTCACCTCGGCAGCGAAGCGATCCGGCGTGCGCACGATCCGACTTCACGATCTTCGCCACACTTGGGCGACCCTCGCGCTCCAGTCCGGCATCCATCCAAAGGTCGTGAGTGAACGCCTCGGTCACGCGACGACAGGCATCACGCTCGACGTCTACAGCCATGTCCAGCCGGAGATGGACGCCGAAGCGGCGTCGGCGGTCGCGAGCTCTTCGCCTAGCCAGCGAACCGGTCCGGCGACAGGACGCTGGAGTGTGGAGGTGATCTCTCCCGAGACTGACGTCTGCAACGACGGTATTCGATGGCGCAATGGTGACGGCGGCGGTTCCGACCTGCAGACTCGAGCATCCGGCCACCCTGACATGTACGCGCATGTAGTGCAGATGCGTACACGGCGAAAAGGATCAGTCGTGTGCGTCGCTTCCGTGATCCGAGAGTTGAGCGGCGAACCAGTCGTGCAGCGCCGCGATGACCGAGGGATCATCGGAGCGGTAGGTGACCTCGGCACCGGCGCGGAGTTCGCGATACGAGATCTCAAGTGCCTCGGGCTTCGCTTCGAGCACACTGAGGCCGGGCATGTCGTGGCCGTGGATCGTCGCGGGATCACCGAAGTCACCGACACGGAAGCGCTCGACCTCTTCGCGTAGATGTGAGCGGATCAGTGTGATCTGATCGCGATCGGTCGGGTCGTCGACAATCACGGTCTGAATGCCACCGTCGTCTGTCGCATCGAACACGTGTGTCGTGGCTGACAGGTCGAACGGCATCACCGACGCGCCTCGGTCGGCGACCGTCTCCTGACGGGTCGGTCCGTCGTCGCCGCTCGATACGACGACCGCGCCCACAACGCCTCCGCCAATCGTCGACGCCATGGCAATGATGACAGGAAGCAGCCAGCGGCGCGGCGTCGGCGGCGACGCGACGGACTCAGGCATGCCGGGGGTCGGTCACACGCGCTGCCTCCCCGAGCAGCTCGAGCAGCTCGATCGCTTCCTGACGCCGTCGCGCCGGTACCGCATCCAGCAGCAACTGCATGCGGTGGGTCCGTGCCTCGCGCAGACGAGCTGCCGCGTCATCTCCGGCTGGGGTCAGCATCACGATGACGCCGCGGCCGTCATGTTCCGCAGTGTGTCGTTGGGCCCAGTCACGGTCGACCAGGTTGTCGACCAGGCGGCTGACGGTGCTCTTGGTGAGCCCAAGCCGCAGCACGAGCTCCGACTGACGCAGCGCGCCCCCACTGAGCTCGGCCAGCGCGTGCGCTTCCGCGACGCCGGCATTGAAGCCGCACGGTGTGCGTTCCGGGCGGTGCAGACCGAAGCCGCGAACGAACGAGACCACGGCTTCGGCGAACTCGTCCGCGTCTGACATAGTTTGAACCTACAACCATCTAGTTCGAATTCGCAACTTCTGCGGTCGTAAGCGTGGGAGTTCGAATCCCTCCCCGGGCACGGGATCGCGCGTCGCGGCCGACTCAGGCGACGACGTTCGGAGAAGGAGCTGCCGCGGCTGGTGCAGGACCTGGAGATCGACCTGCTGATCATGGGCGGCATCTCGCGCAGCCGCCTCGAGCAGGTTTTCATCGGCGGCACCGCCGAGCGCCTGCTGGACCGGATCGAGTGCGACCTCCTGGTGGTCAAGCCGCCGGGATTCGTCTGCCCGGTGAACTAGCCGCCGCTGGCCATCAATAGGCGAGCGAGGCTCGCCGGTTGCGCGGCTTGGCCAGC
>JAWOIO010000116.1:0-9509 GCA_046484625.1 Acidimicrobiia bacterium | reverse complement strand
CGGTCGTTCGTCGCCGGCATGGCGAACGACGCCGGGGATGCGATCGTCGTGCGATCCACGACCGAGCTCGCCCAGAACCTCGGGATCCGCGTCGTGGCCGAGGGCGTGGAGGACGCCGACGTGTGGTCCGCGCTGACCCGCATGGGCTGCGACGCCGGGCAGGGCTACTTCCTCGGCCGTCCGGTCGCGGGCGATGCCCTCCTGCGGTGGCTGGCGGAGCACCCGTCGTCCCCCGCGCTCCCAATGGCCGGATCCCTGCCCCGCGCGTAGGGGGGCCTGAGGTCGGCCTTGCCCGATCGCATCGCTCGCCCCAGACTGGGGCCGTGGGAGCAGGTTCGTGGGGGCCCGAGGGGACCTTCGACGAGCACGGCGAGTGGGTCCGCCCGGTCCGTTCGGCCCGGCCGCAGCGGGGTCCGGGCGCGAGCGATCGCCGCGTCGGCGGCTCGGGTGGCTGGTCGCCGGGGGGCTCCATGGGCGCGCTGCCGGCGATCCCCACACTGCTCATCGCGAGCGTCGTCGTCGTGTTCGCGTTCGTCCTGGGCCGGGCCACCGGCGGCGACACGGTCGTCCGGAAGGTGGTCGCGGCCCAGGACGCGGCGACGACCACCACCGGTGTGCCGGTCCAGCACACGGTGGTCCGGGGAGAGACCCTCTTCGCCATCGCGAACAAGTACGGAGTCCTGCCGGACGCCCTCGCGGCCGCGAACGGGATCACCGACTTCAACCAGGTCCTCGTGGGGCAGGTGCTGCTCGTCCCCGCGCCCGCGCCCGCGCCCGTCGCCGTGACCACGACGACGAAGGCGAAGCAGTAGGCGCAGGGGCCGGGCGCCGGGGACGTCCGCCGGTCCCGTTGCGATCGGCCCGGCTGACGCCCCGTCAGGTCCGCGCTAGCGTTCGACCGCGGGCCCTTTGGACGAAGCGGCCCGGGGCCGGCCCGGACCCGGGCCACCAGGACGAGGAGACCAGACGTGGACGCACGCGACCAACTGTTCATCGGCGGCGAGTGGGTGAAGCCGCAGGGCTCGGGCGTGATCGAGGTGATCTCCCCCCACACCGAAGCGGTGATCGGCTCGGTCCCCGACGCCTCCCCGGCCGACCTCGACGCGGCCGTCGCCGCCGCCCGCCGGGCGTTCGACGACGGGCCGTGGCCGCGGATGACCCCCGAGGAGCGCGCCGAAGGGCTCAAGCGCCTCTCGGGCGCGCTGCAGTCGCGCGCGCAGGACATCGCCGATCTCATCTCGAGCCAGAACGGGTCCCCGAAGAGCTGGTCGATCATGGGCCAGGTCTTCTCCTCGACGATGGTGCTCGACACCTACGCCGGGCTCGCCTCCGGGTACCCGTGGGAAGACCGGCGCGACGGCGCCCTCGGCTCCCCCGTCCTGGTCCGGCGCGCGCCGGTCGGTGTCGCGGTCGGGATCATCCCCTGGAACGTGCCCCTGTTCATCTCGGCGCTCAAGCTCGGTCCCGCGATGGCGGCAGGCTGTCCGATCGTGCTGAAGCCGGCACCGGAGACCCCGCTCGACGCGTACCTCCTCGCCGAAGCGGTCATCGAGGCCGACCTCCCGCCCGGTGTCGTGAACATCGTGGCCGCGGGTCGTGAAGCCGCCGGGCACCTCCTCACCCACCCCGGCGTCGACAAGGTCAGCTTCACCGGTTCGACCGCCGTCGGTCGCCACATCGGTGAGGTGTGTGGCGGCCAGCTGAAGCGCTTCACCCTCGAGCTCGGCGGCAAGTCGGCTGCGATCGTCCTCGACGACGCGAACCTCGACGACGCCACGATGGGCAACCTCGTGATGTCGGGGCTCATGAACAACGGGCAGGTCTGCGGGGCGCAGAGCCGGATCCTCGTGAGCCGGAAGCGCTACGACGAGGTCACCGAGGCGCTCGGCGCCGCGGTCGGCGCGCTGAAGGTGGGCGACCCGCTCGACGAGACGGTGCAGGTCGGGCCGCTCGTCGCCGAGCGCCAGCGCGACCGGGTCGAGGGGTTCCTCGAGGCCGGGAAGTCGGCCGGCGCCCGTGCGGTCGTCGGCGGCGGCCGTCCGGCCGACCTCGACACCGGGTGGTACGTGGAGCCGACCGTCTTCGCCGACGTGACCAACGACATGAAGATCGCCCGCGAGGAGATCTTCGGCCCGGTGCTGTCGGTGATCCCCTACGACGACGAGGCGCACGCGATCGCGATCGCCAACGACTCCGACTACGGCCTGTGCGGATCGGTGTGGACCGCCGATGCCGAGCACGGTGCCGCGGTCGCAGCGCAGGTCCGTACCGGTGTCGTGGCGATCAACTCGTCGATGATCCTCGACTTCAATGCGCCGTTCGGTGGCTTCAAGCAGTCGGGCATGGGTCGCGAGCTGGGGCCCGAGGGCATCGATCCCTACACCGAGCTCCAGTCGATCATCCTCCCAGCTGGTTGACCGGCCGAGCCGGCTGACTCCGCCCGTCGGGTTCGCCGAGAAGGGGATCGATCCATGGCCGTGATGTCGATGGCTCGCTTCAACTGCGTGCAGCCCGGGGTGCAGGCCGACGAGATGTCGGCGCGGTACCAGGCGTTCGTGGAGATGGCCGGGTACGCCGACGAGCACGGCTTCGCGATGGTCACGCTCGAGGAGCACCACGGTGCGGAGAACGGTTGGAGTCCGTCACCGCTGGTGATGGCCGGGCTCGTGTTCGGGCGGACCAAGTCCATCGGCATCTCGCTGTCGGCGCTGCTCCTCCCCCTCCACGATCCGCTGCGGATCGCCGAGGACCTCGCGGTGCTCGACCTCGCCAGCGGCGGACGGATGACCACGATCGTCGGTCTCGGGTATCGCCCGTCGGAGTACGCGGCGCACGGCAAGGACTGGTCCGCGCGCGGCGCGCTCATGGACGAGGGCATCGACGCGTTGCTCAAGGCCTGGACGGGGGAGCCGTTCGAGTACCGGGGCACGACCGTGCGGGTCACGCCCACACCGGTCACCAAGCCCCACCCGATGCTGCTCGTCGGTGGGACGAGCAAGCCGGCCGCGCGGCGGGCCGCGCGCTTCGGTCTCCCGATGTTCCCGGCCGCGCACCTCCCGGAGATCGAGGCCTACTACTACGAGCAGTGCGCCGAGCAGGGCACGCAAGGGTTCTGCATGATGCCGTCGGCCGACACGGCGATGGTCCATGTCGCCGACGACCCTGATCGGGTCTGGGCCGAGCTCGGCGAGCATTTCCTGCACGAGGCGAGCACGTACGCATCGTGGCAGACGCCCGACATCACGTCCGCGGTGCACTCCCACGCGAAGTCCGTCGACGACCTCCGGGCCGAGGGGATCTACCAGGTCCTCACGCCGGAGCAGTGCGTGGCCCGGGCGACCGAGACCGGCGCGATCAACCTCCACCCGTTGGTGGGCGGGATGCCGATCGAGGCCGGCTGGGAGAGCCTGCGGCTCTACTGCGAGCAGGTGCTCCCGAACCTCCTGCGCTGACGGTCGCTCGGCCGGGCCGAGGCGTCGATGTCTTGTCCGTATTTCCTCGGTCCCGAGCGATGTGGGGAGAAGTACCCCTTCCTTGCCGGGAGGTCAGCGCGCCACTATTCGTCCCTCTTACCGTGGGCAGGGCCGAACATGGGGCGAAGCGACAGGCGTTCGTGCGTGAGGTCGCGTCCCAGGCCATCCGTACGGTGCGCATCGTGAACGCAGCCAGGTCGCCCGCGCCCCTCCGCCTTGCCGCGATCGTCCCGCACACGATCACCCGGCGCGGAATGGAGGCCGTGTTCGACGCGACGCCCGAGATCGACCTGGTCCAGATGGGCGTCGTCGCGGGCGACCTGGACGCGTTCGAGCCGGCGAACTTCGACGTCGTGCTCGTCGTGGTCGCGTCGCAGAGTGGCTACGACGGGATCGCGGTCCTCGCCGCTGCCGGTCATCAGGTCATCGCGATGGGATCACCCGAGCACGAGCGACGCACCCTCGACGCCGGCGCTCTGCAATTCGTGAGCGGCGAGGTCGAACCGGACGCACTGACCTGGGCGCTCGTGCAGGTGGCGTCCGGAACCCGGCCTGCGCTGGTCGAACCCTCCCATCCGGTGATCCGCATCGCCATCGTGGTGTCGAACCCGCTCGGGCGGACGCTCCTCCCGTCGATCTTCGACGGATCGCATTGTCAGCTCGTGGCCACGGTCGGCGCGCCGGAGGAGCTCCGGGACGCCCCGGACTTCGATGTCATGATCCTCGGACTCGGTCCGATGCACGTCAGGCCGAAGGCCCGCATGCTCGCGGCGCTCGAATACGGTCGCCCGGTCCTCTGCCTCGGCACCACCGAGTACGCGGACATGGCGCGGGAGGCGGGGATCCTTGGCTTCATGCGAGGGGCTGAGACGCCCGACGAGGTCATCGCTGCCGTCGAGAGGGTCAACGCTGGGGAGGTGTTCTTCCCGGCGGCGCGGTCGAGCCTGGCCTCGGTGCTCAGCCCGCGTGAGCAGGAGGTCATCGGGCACCTCGCGAGCGGTTGCACCGACCGGGAGATCGGCGACCGGCTCGGGATCTCGATGCGCACCGTGCAGTCGCATCTGGATCGCATCCGCGAGAAGACCGGCCGGCGCCGTCGCGCGGAGCTCACCCGGCTCGCGATCGAGCTCGAGATCTCGGTCGAGGGAGACGGCGAGCCCGAGTGACCGTCTCCGGGCACCGGGGATGGGATACTCGGGCGGTCCATCGCTCCCGTCGACGAGGAAACCCGATGCCCCTGCGCCCCACTGCGATGCGAGCGTTCGTGGGCCTGCCGCCGGATGAGCAACCGAGCGTGGAGCTGATGACGACCTCCAAGAAGCTGACGCTGAAGCAGTGCGCCTAGGTGCCCGACGCGCGGCCGCCTGACGGGCCGGTGCCGGAGGAGCGGGTGCCGGAGGACGACACCTACCGGGTCGGCGAGCTCGACTCGGCGATCGCGCAGGCACTCGCCGACGCGTTCCCGCGCAAGGTGTGGGTACGCGGCGAGATCGCGCAGTACCGGGTCTCCGCGAACGGCCACGCCTACTTCGACCTCGTCGAGAAGGACGATCGCCGCGGGCATGTGCGGGCGAAGCTCTCGGTCGCGCTGTTCCGCAAGGACCGCCAGGGCGTGAACCGCACGTTGCGCGAGGCCGACGTCGCGCTCGCCGACGGCGTCGAGGTCCGGATCCGGGCCCGGATCGACTTCTACCCGGCCGGCGGGCGACTCCAGCTCATCATGGACCGCGTCGACCCGGTGTTCACGGTCGGCAAGCTCGCTGCCGAGCGGGCCCGGGTGCTCCGGACCCTCGCGGCCGAAGGCCTCCTGGAGCGTCAGCAGGCGCTCGAGCTCCCGCTCGTCCCCCTGCGGATCGGGTTGGTGACCAGCGGCGGCAGCGCGGCATACCACGACTTCGTCGCTGAGCTCGAGGCATCGGCGCACGCGTTCCGCGTCGTGCACGTCGACGTCCGGGTGCAGGGCCACGGCGCCGACCGACGGATCGTCTACGGCCTCCGCTCTCTCGGTGCGCTGGACCTCGACGTCATCGTCGTCGCGCGCGGGGGCGGTGCCCGGAGTGATCTCGGCGCGTTCGACGACGAGCTGGTCGCGCGCACCATCGCGCAGTGCCCGATCCCCGTCGTCACCGGGATCGGTCACGAGGTCGACCGCACCGTGGCCGACGCGGTCGCGCACACCTACGTGAAGACACCGACCGCCGCGGCGGGCCTCCTCCTCGAAGCGGTCGACGACTTCAGCGCGACCCTCGGTCGCATCGCCCACCGCGTGTCGCTGCGCGCTCGGAGTGTGTGCACGGTCGCGGGTCGGGACCTACGGGCTCGCTCCGCTCGTGTGCAGCGCACCGTTCCGGTCGTGCTCGACCGTGAGCGCCGCACCATCGACGGGCATCGCCGTCGGACCGTCGAGGCAGGCGGCCGCCGCGCTCGCGACGCGTCGGCTCGGGTGCTCGTCGTGCAGCGGACGATCACGACGTCGGCCACCCGCGGCCTCCGCGACGGGGGTCGCCGACTGGAGGCAGCCGAGGATCGCCTCCGCGCCCTCGACCCGCGCCGCGTGCTCGAACGCGGGTACACCATCACCCGGACGAGCAAGGGGAAGGCGATCCGTCGCGCGGTCGACGCTGTGCCAGGGGAGGTGCTCGAGACCGAGACGGGTGAGGGTACGGTCCACAGCAGGGTGGAGCAGGCGCCGGTCGGACCGGGATCCGGGGAGCGGCCGGATGAGAGAGGCACGAGATGAGTGGTGACGAACCGGGCTATGCCGAGGCGCTCGCCGAGCTCGAGGTCATCCTCGACGAGCTCGAGGGCGATGACCTCGATGTCGACGTCCTCGCCGATCGGGTCCGACGGGCCGGCGAGCTGTTGGCGGTGTGCCGGAAGCGGATCGAGCGCGCCCAGGCCGACGTCGACACGATCGTGACCGAGCTCGACTCCTTCGTCGGACCCGACGACCCCGACGCCGGCTGAGGGAGCGGCGCGGTCGCTACGCCGCGGCAAGCGCGTCGACGGCGCCCGCGAGCGCGTCGTCGAACGGCCAGTTCCCCTCGACGTGCCGGTTGCCCTCGACCTGCATGTCGTAGAGCCACCAAAGGGTGTAGATGCCGCACGTCAGGATGGTCGCGACGATCCGCCCCACGTAGTTGTGCTTTCCCTTGACCCGAGACGGGTCGGGGACGGGCAACGACCATCCAAGCCGCTCGTAGATCGTGGCGAGGTCCGCCTCCAGGGCGCCTTCGGCACGGTCGTGCGTGTCGAGGTCCTGGTCGATGAACACGAACCCCACGATCTGCGCGAGACCGGACGCCAGCAATGCGATCACCACCCAGATCACCGGGTCGCGGAACTCGGTCGTCTGGCGTTGCATCGTCTGCAGCTGCGTCGCGTTGCGTTCGAAGACGGGACGCAGCTCCTCGGCGAGCCCCTGCGATTCGGCCTGCTCCCAGGCGAACGCATTCGCCCCGGCGAGGAGCTCGTACCGGCGGCGCAGGTGATCACGGTCCCGTCGCATCAGCTGGTAGAAGAGGTAGAGGCCGAAGATGCCGCACGTGAGGATCGTGAGGACCACGTTGATCCCCGGTCCCGTGAACACGTAGTCGGACTCGGCGCGGCGCCCGTACGCCGACCTGACCTGCTCCAGCGCCGAGGCCGGCGGCGCCGACCATCCCGACGGGGGCGGGGCGGGGGCCGGGCTGTCCGGAGGTGGAGGGCTGTCGGGAGGTGGAGGGCTGTCGGGAGGTGGAGGGCTCGTCATGGGCGCGAATCTACGCGCCGCTCGTGCGTCCTCGCGCACCGACCGGGCCTCGACGCGCCCCGCCGGCGTGGGGAGCAGCACCTAATGTCGGGTGGCATCGGCACCGTGACCCGAGAGGTCCTGGCCGAAGGGGGGTTCGTCCGTGCCGCTCGTCCTCGGCGTCGCATCCTCACCGCGTGGCGCGACCGTCGAGCTGCGCGATACCGACGACGGTCGGGTCTACGGGACCGGCCGGGGTTCGGTCCCCGTCGACGCCGTCTCGACGATCGAGCAGGACCCGGACCTCTGGTGGCAGGCGCTGGTGGACGCCCGCCACGACGCGGGCGGCGCGCTCGGGATCTCGGGCATCGCCGTCGCCGCGACCGTGCCCGGACTGGTCCCGGTCGACGGGAACGGTCGGTTGCTGCGCCCGGCCCGTCTCCCCGGTGCGCGGGCGGCCGAGCCGGACGCCCGCGAGCTCGTGGATCGCCTCGGACCCGCGGACTGGTCGGTGGTCACGGGCTCCGTTCCCGACGCCGCGGCGACGATCGCGCAGCTCGCCTGGCTGCGTCGATCGGAACCGCACGCGTTCGCACGCGTCGCCGGGGTGCTCGCGCCGCCCGACTGGCTCACCTTCCGACTCGGTCGTCGGGCAGTCACCGATCGCGGCGCCGCATCGACGACGGGCTTCTGGTCGCCGCGTGAGGAGTGCTGGCGCACCGACCTCCTCGCGCTGGTCGACGACCAGCGCGACTGGGGTGCATGCCTACCGAGAGTGATTGCGCCGGGAGAGCCGGCGAGCGACCGTGACGGCGTGCTGATCGCGGCCGGTACCGGCGACGTGATGAGCGCGGCCGTGGGCCTGGGTCTTGCTCCTCACGACGTCGGCATCTCGCTCGGCTCGCCGAGCGCGGTGTTCGCGCTCCGTGAGCGCCCGACCGAGGACCCGACCGGCTCCGTGCGTGGGTACGCCGGCGCGGCCCAGTTCCTCCCGTGCGTACCGACGCTCGACGTCGACGCGGCGATCGGCTCGTTCACTCGCCTGCTCGGCGTGGAACGCGCGCACTTCGACCGCCTCGCGCTCCACGCGCCGCTCGGAGCGGGCGGGATGGTGTTCGTGCCCCCCGCGCGGCCCGGGCTCAACGGTGCGCTCATCGGGATCGCTGATGACATCGGTCCGGAGCTGATCGCCCGGGCGGTGCTCGAAGGTGTTGCGTGTGCGGTGCTCGACGCCGTCGACGATCTGCGTGCGGCCGACGTCCCGATCGGCGGGACCCTGTCCCTGATCGGCGACCCCACGCCTTCTCGGGCGTTCGCGCAGCTCCTCGCCGACCTCGCACAACGACCGGTTGCGGTCCCCAAGGGCGATCGCGTGGCCACGGGCGCGTGCGTCCTCGCAGCGTCGGTCGTGACCGGCCGGCCGGCCGACGAGGTCGCGGCGGCATGGCGGCTCGGCGGGGCCCGCGTGTTCGAGCCCGACGCACGGGTTCCGGGAGCCGACGTGCGTGCGCAGGTGCAACACGTATGGGCGCGCGTGCGGGGCGACGAACGGGATGCCCCGGAGCGGTCGGACTAGGAGCCGTCCACCCCAGGATGCGCCGCCGGCGCAGCGGCGCGGGCGCGACGGCGACGGTGCCACGCGAGCCCGCCTTCGAGTGCGGCGAGGATCGTGTCGTTGTCGCGCGAGATCCGGCGGTGCACCCAGCGTTCGAGGCCGAGCCGTCGGAACCACGGGTTGAACGCCTCGTACGTCTCCTCGAAGTGCACCCGCGTGCGCCCGTCGCCGAGGTCCTCGAGCCGGGTGTGCCCCGTGGCTCGTGACCACAGGGGCTTGCCAACCGCGTCGTAGCGCCACGACTCGGGGGGTCGGACCTCGGTGAGCCACTCCCACGACTGGCCGACCCCACCCGAGCCGAGGACGCGGGGGACGGGGAAGTGGCAGTGACGTACGAGACCCTCGCCGACCTCGTCACCGGGATGGAGGATGTCGATGCGCGTGGCGACGTCGCGTGGCTGCGGGCGGTCGTCCGCCCGGTACCAGAACAGCTCCCACACCTCTTCGCGCGGCGCATCCACATCGATCGAGTAGGTGTGGCGCTGCATCAGCCCTTCGGCCCCTCGTGGAGATCACGGTCCCACTCGACGAGGCAGAACTCGTTCCCGGCCGGGTCCTGCATCACCTGGAATCTCCCGTCGTCCTCCTCGACCACGTCGCCGACGGCGGTGGCGCCGAGCTCGACGGTTCGGGCGATCGCGGCCGTGATCACGCGGACGTTCACGTCGAGGTGCAGGCGGTTCTTCCCGAC
>JAWOIO010000032.1:0-7048 GCA_046484625.1 Acidimicrobiia bacterium | reverse complement strand
GTCGTCACGAAGAGGACACGGAGCCGCGACCCGTCGCTGGTCTCCGTGCCGTACCCCGACCCTGCACCACGCGATTCCTGCACCTTCTCAGCCTAACCTGCACCCTCGTGGGCCGCGTGTGGCGGAAGTTGCCCATCACGGTCGCGACGACGCCCTCCGACTTGGTGTGGCCAAGCCGACAGCGACGCGCGCCTCAGTTCCGTACATTGGCCCTTGAACCTCGGCCGAGTGCCGTGGCGACTCGAAGGCAATGACGCGTGTTCCGCAATGTGGGCGCTTGGAACATGCCGAGCCAGTGGCGCAACCGGTCGAGTCAACTGCTGTACGCATTGCCGTTCGACCGGTCAAGCACCCACCCGCGGATGGTTTTTTGCGAAACCTCCGGAGGCGATGAACCGTGGATCCCCATCTGGGCATCAAGGGACACGGGGAGCCAGTGATGCAACCGGCCGGATGCAACAGCAGGTTGCATCCCGACCAAGAGAGATGGTTTGGATGCACAATCAGAACGCACCGACCGGCAGGCTTGGCCACCGTGGCTGGACCACGTACGACGCGGCCCGTGCGATCGCTGCAGCGGTCCTCGTCACAGCGCTTGCGGCCTGTGGGTCGTTAGCGGGCACGCCGGGTGATGGTCCGGCGTCCGAGCTGCCGATCATGGAGGCCGAGTGGACGAGCGTCGACGTCGGGGCCGTCCGTGCGCCGGGCAGCGCCGGAAGCGAGGGCGATGGGTCGATCCTCATCGTCAGCGCAGGCGAAGACGTCTGGTCGACGGCTGACGCCTTCCACTTCGTGTACACGGAGTTGACGGGCGACGCGGAGTTGATCGTTCGCGTCGACGCGGTCGATGCGACGGCAGTATGGGCGAAGGCGGGCCTCATGATGCGCGAAGGGCTCGAGTCGGGCGACCGCAACGTCTTCCTTCCGCTCACGGCTGCCCGCGGTGCCGTGCTCCAGGCGCGCTTCGAGAAGGACGGGGCCACGATCGACACCCTCCCTGGTGGCATCACCATGCACGACGCCCTAGCGACGGCACCCTGGTGGCTCCGCCTCAAGCGCGAAGCCGCCCTGATCGTCGGTTACGTGTCGGCCGACGGCGAGGCGTGGCACGAACTCGGCCGCGTCGTCGTGGACCTTCCCGAGACCTTCCTCGGCGGTCTCGCCGTGACCAGCCACACCGCCGACGAACCCTCTTCGGGGCGCTTCTCCGACCTGCGCGTCACCGGCAGGCCGAGCTCGCCCGTCACTGCACCGGTCCCCGAGCCAGAACCAGGGCCGGGGCCGAGCCCCACGCCGCCTTCGGACCGGGTCGCGGCGAGCTACCGGGTCGACCCCGGAATCGTCCCCAACCCGGACCGGGGGTGGTACGTCGAGCCGTCGAACGCGAACTACGCGGCCGCCGCCGCCGGGGGCGACACGCTGGCCATGCGCTACGTGCGGCTCGATGAATACCGCGATCGAGCGCTGCCCGCCGCCTTCCTCGACAGCCTGAACGCAGACCTCTCCTCCGCACGCTCCGCCGGGGTGAAGATCGTGCTTCGCTTCGCGTACAACCGCTCCCTTGGTCCCGACGCACCGGTCGACATCGTCCTGCAGCACATCGCCCAACTCGAGCCGATCCTCCGGAACCAAGCCGACGTGATCTCGGTCGTGCAGGCCGGCTTCATCGGGGCCTGGGGTGAGTGGCACACGAGCACGAACGACCTGACCAGCCTCGCGAACCGAAGGCCGATCACCGACGCCCTGCTCGACGCGACCCCCACGTCGCGCTCGGTCCAGATTCGCTACCCGTATTACGCGCGCGAGATGTTCCCATCTGCGGGCGCGCCAGAACGGGCATTCTCGGGTGACGACGCCAGCCGCGTGGGTATGCTGAACGACTGCTTCCTCGCGAACGGTAGCGACGGCGGGACCTACCTCAACGAGACCGACCGGCAGTTCACCATATCGGTGGCGCGAACGGCCCCGATGGGTGGCGAGACGTGCGACATCGGCGGGATCCACGAGCGCAACGGCTGCGCCAGCGCGCTTGCGGAACTGAGCACCTACAACTGGGACTACATGAACCGCGAGTTCTACCGCACCGTCCTCGAACGTTGGCAGGCCGAGGGCTGCTACGACGAGATCGCACGACGCCTCGGATACCGCTTCGTCCTCGTCGGGGCCACGGCCTCCTCGGCGGTGACCGCGGGCGGAGTCCTCGACCTGAGCCTCACGATCGAGAACGTGGGCTTCGGGAAGCTCTTCAACCCGCGCCCTCTCGAGGTCGTGCTCGTCCCGCACGACGGCGGCCCGGCGGTGACCGTGCGCGTCGCGGACGACGCTCGGCCGCTGCTGCCTCTGTCGTCGGAGACGCGCACCCTCGACCTCGCGGTGCAACTGCCACGCGAAGCCGCGGCCGGCACGTACGACGTGCACCTGTTCCTGCCCGACGCGTCCGCCTCACTACGCCAACAACCCGCGTACTCGGTTCGGTTCGCCAACCTGGGCACGTGGAAGGCCGACAGCGGCCTGAACGACCTCCAGCTCGCCATCGTGCTGTCGGGTCGTTAGTCGGGTCGCCGGCTCGCGAGCACGATCATCGGTACCGGAACGCTCGCTGAGCCGGGGTATCCTACTGACGCGCTGAAGACACCACGCTCAGCGCGTCTGGAGGGCTGCTTGTCAGACCGTCCGCCGAAGGTGACGTTCGTCATCAGCAGTTTCAGCCTTGGTGGCGCCGAACGCCAGCTCGCGGCGTTGATCGCGCGGCGGCCGGCTGCCGCATGTCACCTGGACCTCGAAGCCATCACGTTCCTGCCGACGTCATCGCCCGAGATCGCCTCCTCCTACGCCGCGTCCGGCGTCGCGCACACCCTGATCGACCGCAGCGCGCTGGCCTTCGTGCCCTTCTTCACGCGTCTGGTCCGCCACCTCCGACAGACCCGCCCCGTCGTGGTGCACACGGTGCTGGACTCGTCCACGGGCGCGTGGGGGCGGCTCGCCGCTTGGTTGGCCGGCGTTCCCGTGATCGTCCACTCCGACCGCTCGCTCATGACGGAGGGCACGCGCGCCCATCGGCTGTTGCGACCGTTCCTCGACGGGATCACGCGGCACTTCTTCCCGAACGCCGAGGCGATCGCCGAGCGGCTGGTGTCCACGGGGGTCCCCCGGGACCGGATCACGGTCGTCATGGGTGGCGTCGACCTCGATCGCTTCCAGCCGTCACCTGAGGCGCGGCGCCGGGCCAGGGCCGCCTGGGGGATCACCGATTCGGCCACGGTCGCCGGCTTCCTGGGCCGCTTCGTGCCGGTCAAGCGCATCGACGTGCTCCTCGACGCCTTGCGATCGCTGCCGGAGGCCTCGCGTCCGGACCATGTGGTGTTCGTCGGCGACGGCCCACTGATGCCCGACGTCCGTGCCCGAATCGAAGCCGACCCCTGGCTCCGCCGTGCCTGCATGCTGCTCGGCGCACGTGAGAACGTCCCCGCGGCGCTTGCCGGCATCGATTATCTCGTGCTCCCGTCGGCGATGGAGGGCCTCCCGAACGCCGTTCTCGAAGCCATGGCGATGGCCAAGCCGATCGTCGCGACGCGGGTCTCCGACGTGCCGCGAATCGTGGACGGTGTTGGCTTCTTGGCTCCGCCCGAGGACGTCACCGGATTCGCGAAGGCACTCGCGCAGATGGCCGCGCTGTCCGCTGCCGAACGTAGCGCGCTCGGCGCGCGCGCTCGGGCCCGCATCGAGGAGGCTTACGACCTGTGCACGATCTCGAACCGGTTCTGGCAGGCGCACCTCGCGCTGCTTCCCCCAGACGCACGGTTGGGCACCCGATGAACAGCGAGAACGCCACCCGACTGGGTCTCTTCCTGCCGGGCCTGCATGGCGGTGGGGCCGAACGCGTCACGCTGAACCTCGCGCGCGGGCTGGCCGAGGAGGGGTACGAGGTGGACCTCGTGCTTGCTGGCGCCACCGGGCCCTACCTGACTGCCGTTCCCGAAGGGGTGCGCGTCGTCGACCTGCGAGCGCGCCGCACGGCGAGCGCGCTGTTCCCGCTCGCCCGCTATCTCCGGCAGCAACGCCCCGATGCGTTGCTCAGCGCCCTCAATCATGCGAACGTGATCGCCGTGTGGGCTGCCGCCTTGGCCCGGTACCGACGCCCCTTACTCGTGGCGGAGCACAACGAGCTCCACGAGCACAACTTCGGTACCACATCCGGTCGCGCCCTCTTGCTCGCGATGCGGTGGACGTACCCCAGAGCGACCAAGATCGTGGCGGTCTCGGAGGGGGTGAAGGCGAGTCTGCTGCGTCGCTTGCCGCTTCAACCGGACGCCGTTCATGTAATCTACAACCCGGTCCTGCTCCCCGAGAACGCCGTCGCGGCAAGGGAGACGCCCGATCACCCGTTCTTCGGCGCCGGGAAACCACCCACGGTGCTCGGCATCGGCAGGCTGACGCGGCAGAAGAACTTCGCCCTGCTCGTTCGAGCCTTCGCGCTCGTGCGCCAGCGGCGCGACGTCCGTCTACTCATCCTCGGCGAAGGGGAGGAACGACCGGCGCTCGAGCAGCTCATCGCGGCCGAGGGAATCGGCGCCGACGTGGCCTTGCCGGGCTTCGTGATGAACCCACATGCGTACCTGGGTGCTGCGGACGTCTTCGCCTTGTCGTCCGACTGGGAGGGCTTGCCGACGGTCTTGATCGAGGCCCTCGCGGCAGGGTGCCCGACGGTCTCGACGAACTGCCCGAGCGGACCCGAGGAGATCCTCGCTGGCGGGCGCCTTGGCCGGCTCGTCCCCGTCGGTGACGTCACCGCGCTGGCCGACGCGATCGACGACACGCTGACCGGACGCGTGCCGGCGGTCGATGCGAGCGAACTCGATCGGTTCACCCTACAGGCCGCCGCGCGAAACTACGCCGAGGCCATGGGGGTTCGCGCTGCTCATGCGCCGCCGTTCGGCGGCGCATGAGCAGCCTACCTGCAGACGTTCAGCGGTTCGCGATCTCCACCAGCAAGCCAAGGTCGTTCATGCCGGTTGCTGCCGACCACACCCCTTGGCTAGCGACGCGGATGCTGTACCGCGGGTCGGAACGCAGGCCCGTGGCCGCATCCGGGAGCCAGAGGTAGACGTCGTAGAACCCAGGCCTCGCACCGGTCGGCACGGCCTGCTCGAACAGCAGGGTCTCGGTTTCCCCTGGGGCGGGCAGCCAGGTGCGAGCGTCCTCGGTGGCCGTGAGCACGATGGGGTCGCCACCGCCGACGGGTACCAGCACCACCTGGACTGGACGCGGGTTGTAGAGCTTTCCGAACCCCGTGTTCGCAACCGTGATCGCCAAGCCAAGGCCGTACTCCGGAAGCAACATCGTCGGGATGGACGCTTCTACGAACTCGTACCGGTAGCCGAGCCGGGCCGAGATCTCCGGGAAGGCCCCCTCCGACCGCCACCGATCGATGATCGGTCGCCAGAACTCGATGTTGAGGTAATCCCAATGGTACCGAGCCATCTCGGCGATCGCGTTTCCGGAGGCGTTTCGATCGTTGAGCCCGCCACGGTCGCAGGTCTCGCCGCCCATCACCGTGAAGCGGCTGATCGAGGCGGCGTGCACGTAGTCGGCTTCGGACTCGAACGTTCCCGTGTCGGTCGACGTCGTCACGAAACAGTCGTTGAGCAGACCGATTCGCGCCGCGTCACTGCCGTCGAATGCGTACCCAAGCTCGTCGAACCGATCGGGAAACAGGGCCCGCGCGTAACGAGGGTAGCGAATCTGGATCATCCGCGAAGGCGGCACCTCGTCCAAGAGCGCGGCGACGATGCGCTCGTAGTTCCGGGGATCGAGCAGATCGTTGGTCGAAGCGTGCCACTCGCCCCAGGCGCCGATGAAGCCCGCCTGGAACGCCGCCACGACGTCCGCATTGGCACGCACGACGTCACCGACCTGGTCGATGTGCGATAGCACGACGTCGATCGGGGCATCAGCGTCCATGGACCTGTTGTACGCGAAGCGAACGACGAGCTTGATGCCGCTGCTGCGCGCACGGTCGAAGTCCGTCTGAAGACGGCTCAGCACCGAGGAAGGAAGCGTCGGCTGGGACCGGTAGTCGGCGAGGTTGACGTAGAGCATGCTGAGTCGGAAGCCATCCGACGAGACGCTACCGTACTGGTCGCTCGGCCGCTCCACGTACCAGCCGCGTTCCGGGTTCTCCACGACCGCGGCGTCCAACGCATAGCGCACCGAGCTGCGGTCACCGGCCGGAAGGGGGGGCTGGCCGGATCGGTCGGTGCGGTGCCCGGGGGTGTCGGTGCCGTATCGACGGGCGGAGCTACGTGCCCTAGCACCTCAACCTGGCTGAACACCGCTTCCGCCAAACGGCCGCGGTCCTTGCTCGTGACGGCCAGACCGACGAGCGCAGTCTGGGGCAGATCGACTTCCGTCTCCCCCAGGCGGATCCAATCCGACCCGTTCACCGAGTAGGAGCCGCGGAAGGTGCGGCCCGACCTCTCGAGCCGCAGCCATTGCGGCGGCCGCACGTCATGGTCGTAGCCTGCCTCGGTGGTCTCGGCGCCCGACACCGACCGAGTTTGCAGGACCGTGCCGCTACTCGGGCTGAGGTGCATGAAGACGTTGGCCGCGTCCGCCTCTGTGCTCGCTCGCACCATGACGCCGGCCTTGGTCCATCGATCTACGAGCTCGACGTCCGCAACACGTACGAAGATGACGCCGTCACCGTTCATCTCGGTGTAGAGGAAGTGGAAGCTGTCGACGGTGCCGTAGATATCGGCGCCGGCACCACGAACCACGACCTCGTCGGTCGCCTCCATGGGCTCGACCTGCCCGCCAAGACCGACGTCCCCAATGTCCACCGCAGTCCAGACGATGGTGGGTGTGGTTGCTGGAGGCGTGGTCGTCCCCGAGTCAGTGACGGCGCCGCATGAGGAGAGCACGACCATGAGCACGAGCAAAGAGAACTGCGCCATCCAGACGGCCGATCGGGATCCTGTAGAGCGACGAACCGAGTTCGATGGCGCAGCGTGCGGTGGTGTGATCAAGGTACCCTCCGAAGCAGGAATGC
>JAWOIO010000215.1:0-5958 GCA_046484625.1 Acidimicrobiia bacterium | reverse complement strand
GGACCGGCATGGGAAGGGCCAACCCAGGAGCGGGGTGCCTGCCTTCTTGTTGGCCCGCCTCGGCCGTGACCTCGAGTGGCGCGGTCACGGCATCGGCGAGGCCCTGATGCGCCATGCGGTGACGACGGCGCTCGAAGCAAACCGCTACGTCGCGGCCAGCCTCCTCGTGGTCGACGCACTCCACGAGACGGCCGCGGAGTGGTACGCGGAGTTCGGGTTCGTCCAGCTCCAGTCGGAATCAGAACGTCTCCGACTCGTCGCGCGTCTCCAGGCTCTCGCCGAGAGCCTCTGACGCTTCACTGCCGCGCGCGCTTCAATGCGTTGCCGATCGCGTCGGCGGCTTGGCGGTCGAGCGCGCGGCGGCTGTGCGCGTACATCGACGTTGTGCGGATGTTCGAGTGGCGGAGACGATCGCGCACGACGGTCATCGGGACGCCGGCGGACGCGAGCTCGGTGCCGTGGAAGTGCCGCCAGTCGTGCAGCCGGACGTGGTCGAGCCCGACCTTCTTACGCAGCCGCTCCCACTGCTTCCCGAAGTGGTCGGGGTGCCAGGGCACGATCCGATCGGGTTCGGGTGAGAACACGTAGGAGTCGTCGTCGAGCGCGACGCCGCACGCGAGCGCGATCTCGACGGCGCGGGCCCGGTAGCGACGAAGGATCACGACGGTCTCCTCGTCGATCGACAGGCGCGCGTTCGCGTGCGTCTTGGTGCCCTTCTCCAGGACCTGCTTCGGGTTCGCTTCGACCGGTGCGAGCGCGCGGTGCACGTGGACGTCGCCGGCATCGAGGTCGACGTCACACCAACGAAGCGCGGCTGTCTCGCCGCGCCGCGTCCCGAGTGCGGCTGAGAGACGGAGGAACAGGTGCAGCTCGTCGTCGAACTCGAGTGCGGCATCGAGCGCACGCGCGATCTCCTCGGGCTCCGGTGCTCGCATCGTCTTCAGGACGGCTCTGGGTGCCCGCACACGCTCGAGCGGGCTCACCGGGAGCCAACCCCAGCGGACGGCCGTCGACAGGATCCCCGAGAGCAGCGTGTGGATCTTGCGTACCGTCAGCGGCGACAGCTGCCGGTCGGAGATCGGGGTGGTGCCGGCCACGAGCTGCGCGTACCAGCGCTCGAGCTCGAGCGGCTTGAGCTTGTCGATGCGCCGCGAACCGAAGGTGGGCAGCACATAGCGCCGGAGCATCCCGCGGTAGCCGATCCGGGTGTGCGGGCTGAGGTGGCCGGTACACGCCTCCCACCAGGCGTCGACGAGCTCGTGGAGCCGCGCCTTCGATGTGGACGCGGTCTGGCCGGCGTCGGCCGCGGCGATCAGCTGGGTGAGGCGCCGCTCCGCGTCGCGCTTCGTGCCGCGGAACGTCTCGACGATGTAGCGCCGTCGACCGTTCTCCTCGATCCCCGCGTAGACGCGCAGCTCGTACGACGTGCCGCGGGTTCCGGTGCGGGCTCTGATGTGTCCTCGCATCGAGGCCTCCGAGTGATTCGCAAATTTGATTCGCAAGTGGCCTGACACGCCGTTGCGAGATGCGTCACTCGGATGGGAAACAGCCTCTGACCTGCGCTGATGTCTGGAGGCGGCGGCGGGAATCGAACCCGCGTCCAGGGTTTTGCAGACCCTTGCCTGAGCCACTCGGCTACGCCGCCGTTCACCCGTGCGCTTCCGCGCGCGGAATTGTCGATCGTACCGGCCACGGCTCGCGATCCCGAGCCCTACATCCCCGGCGGGACGCTCAGAGCTTCTTCGCGGCGAGCTCCGCCAACTCGACCACCACGTCCTGGGTCGCCTCGGCCGGCGGGTCCGACAACGTGTACGAGAGCGACACGTTGACGACCTGCCCCTTCCTCTTCACCCACGCGCCGGTCGTGGGCGTGAACCAGACCTTCGTGCCCGGGACCCGCACGCCGGGCTCGAGCCCTTCGGCGCCGTCCTTCATCGCCGAGTACACGCTGCTCGCGATCGGCCCGCGCTCGTAGTACTGCACGATCAGGATCCCGCCGCCGGGCTCACCGAGGCCCGGACCGACATCGAAGTCGCATGCGATGTCGAGGGTCCCCGCGCCGCCAGGACCACTGACGTCGGCTCCGAGCACCTCCGAGATCTGCGCCGCCTTCAACAGCGTGCACGACTTCGGCTTCTTCGCGGCACTGGCGGGGCCCGCCCCGACGACGAGCGCCAGCCCGAGCACGACCGCCACGACGACACCCGCCGCACGGCCCTTCGTCCACATGAGCCACCACCTCTCACCGGGTTCTGATTCCGGACCCGAGCATCACCCCGGACCGCCTCCCGGGAAAGGGACGAAGGACCCACCAGCGGACGAGCGACGAGCCGAGGCGGTACCGGCCGAGGAGTCGACGCCCGAGCAGACGGCGGGTGGTTCGTGTCGAGCGTGTTCACCGGGGTCATCAACGAGTACGGGGTCACCGGCGCCTACTACCGCACGATCCTGGAGCCCCCGGCCGGTGAGGTCCTCGGTGCCGAACCGTTCTCGACCGGGACCCCACTCGGGCTGGGCGTCGCCCCCGACGGCACCCTCTACTACGCCGACATCGGGCTCGTGATCTCGGACCGGGGCATCGGCCCCGGGTCCGGGACCGGCAGCGTGCGCAGGATCACCTTCGTGAACGGGGAGCCCCAGCCGCCGGAGACCATGGCAGCCGGCCTCGCCTTCCCCGACGGGATCGGCATCTTCGTCCCCAAGCAGCGCTGAGCGCGCGGGGGCGTAGCGCGGGTGGTCCGCGGGCGACGCCCCGGAGCCACACCCGGAGGGCACCGGGGCCCCGCCGGTAACATCGCGTCCATGAACCCCGCCGTGCAGATCCTCGCGGTCGGCGCGGCCGCACCCAGGTTCCGCCTCCCGGCGTCCGACGTCCATGCGGCGTGGAGCCGCAAGGGGGGCCGCGGCCAGGCAGCAGTTTGCGCCCCCGACGAGGACGTCCTCACCCTCGCCGCCGAGGCCGCCCACCGGGCCCTCGAGGCGTCCGGCCTCCAGACCGACATCGTCGACGGGCTGTGGTGGGGCACCGCGCGGCCCCCGTTCGCCGAGGGCCCGAGCCATGCAGTGCTCGCCCGGGCCATCGGGCTCTCCCACCGCTCCGGCGGCATCCTCTGCGCCGGGTCACCCCATTCGGGAATGGAAGCCCTCCTCGGGGCCGCCGACGCGGTCGGCGCGGGCAGCGCGCGCGTCGCGCTCGTCGTCGTCTCTGACGCACTCGTCCCCGGGCTCGGCACCGGCTTCGAGGCCCGAGCCGGCGCGGGCGCCGCGGCGATCGTGCTCGTCTCCCACGGTGGCACCGCCCAGCTCAAGGAGCGCGTGAGCCGCACCTACGCGTTCCTCGATCGGTACCGCGGCGACGACGAGACCGCCACCCGCGACCTCTACGATCCGCGCCTGTTCCGGGAGGAGATGTTCCTCCCCACCGTGCGCGAGGTCGCAGAGCAGCTGACCGGCAGCGGGTCGAGCCCGCACGCGTGGTCGCTTCCCGACCCCGACGGCCGACTCGGCGCGTCCGTCGCGAAGCAGCTCGGGATCGCCGGCGACGACCTCGCGTCCGCCGCCGTGTACGGCGAGGTCGGCGACACCGGAGCGGCCGCGGCACTGCTCGGCGCGATCGGCAGCCTCGCCGAGGTCGGCACCACGATGATCATCGGGTTCGGCGGAGGGCGCGCCACCGGCGTCGAGATCTCCGTGAAGACACCCGTGCGCGGCGCGGCCGCCGTCGCGAGCGCGCTCGCGCGGGGGACGCCCACCACGTACGCGGCCACGATCCAGAGTCGCAAGCAGCTCGTGCCGTCGGGCGAGACGGTCCAGATGGGCGTGCCGCCCGGCAGCGCGCAGTTCGTGCGCGGCATCGACGAGATGCTCGGGCTCCTGGGCGCCCGATGCGTCGACTGCGGGACCATCAACACCCCGCCGTCGATCCACCCCCACTGCATCTCGTGCGGCAGCGCCAAGTTCGTCCTCGAGCCGCTCGCGCGCCGGGGCACCGTGCACACCTTCGTCGTGAACCAGACGATGCCGGCGCCGTTCGTCGCCCCGCTGCCGATCGCAGTGGTCGACCTCGAGGACGGCACCCGGGTCATGCTCCAGTGCGTCGGCGACGGTAGCGACATCGAGATCGGCGCCGACGTCGAGCTCGTGCTGCGCCGCTATGCGCACGAGCGCGGCGTACCCGTCTACGGCTACAAGGTGCGCGCCGACAACACGACCACCAAAGCCGCGCACGACCCGTCGACGGAGCAGACGTCATGAGCTGGAACAAGGTCGCGGTCGTGGGCGCGGGGCTCATCAAGTTCGGCGAGCTGTTCGAGCAGAGCTACGAGCAGATGGCGGCGGGAGCCTTCGCCGCCGCAGTCGAGAGCGTCGACGAAGGCTTCGAGCCCGCCCACGTGGAGGCCGCGTTCGTCGCCACCCAGCGGGGGACGCTGTGGGGCCAGGAGGGCATCGGCGGCAACACCATCCCGACCGCGATCGGGCTCGCCGGCATCCCTTGCACCCGGATCGAGAACGCGTGCCCGTCCGGCTCCGACGCGTTCCGCGTCGGGGCGATGGCCGTCGCGAGCGGCGTCCACGACGTCGTGCTCGTGATCGGCGTCGAGAAGATGCGCGACAAGTCGGCCGACGAGGGTCTGCTCTCCCGAGCGGCGGCCGGGCACCCGATCTTCACCCGGGGTGAGACCGCCCCCGTGCTGTTCGCACCGTTCGCGACGCGGCACATGCACGAGTTCGGCACGACCCGCGAGATGCTCGCGTCGGTCGCGGTCAAGAACCATCACAACGGCGCGATGGATCCGTATGCGCACTTCCAGAACGAGATCACCATCGACGAGGTGATGGCCTCCCCCGCGGTCTGCTCGCCACTGCACCTCCTCGACTGCTGCCCACAGACCGACGGCGCGGCCGCGGTCTTGCTCGTGAGCGCGGAGATCGCGGAGCGGTTCACGAAGAAGCCGGTGTACGTGGCCGGGTTCGGGGTCGCGACCGACCACCCGTACCTGCACGAGAAGTCCAGCTTCACGTCGATGAAGGCGACCCAGCTCGCAGCCGAGCGGGCCTACGCGATGGCCGGCGTGGAGCCGACGCAGATCGACAGCGCCGAGGTGCACGACTGCTTCACGATCACCGAGATCCTCGACATCGAGGACCTCGGGTTCGTCGAGAAGGGCAAGGGCGGCGTCGCCTCGCTCGAGGGCGAGACCGCGATCGGCGGCCGCATCCCGATCAACACCTCCGGAGGCCTCCTCGCCAAGGGCCACCCGATCGGCGCGACCGGCGTCGCCCAGATCGTCGAGTGCTGGTGGCAGCTCCGCGGCGAGGCCGAGGAGCGTCAGGTCGAGATGCGCAACGGGTACGCGCTGCAGCACAACGTCGGCGGTCGCGGCTCCGGCGTCTCCGTCATCAACATCCTCACCAACGTCGCCTCCTAGCCGGACTGTCGGACTGTCGGACGTGCTGCGCTACGAGGTCGGCCCGGATCAGGTCGGGCGAATCACGCTCGACCGTCCCGAGGCGAAGAACGCGCTGACGATCGAGATGCGCGACGGCATCGTCGATGCCGTGCGCTCGGCCCGCCAGGACTCGGATGTGCGCGCGCTGCTCATCACCGGCACGGGCGACGCGTTCTGTGCCGGGATGGACCTTTCGGCATCGACGGTCACCAAGGCGGCCGAGCGTACGGCATCGACGATGCCGTCGCGCATCTCGATCGTGAGCGCGTTCTTCGCTTCGGGACGGTCGAGCGTGATGCGCCCGACCTGATCCCGGCCGACCTCGTAGCGCAGCACGTCCGACAGTCCGACAGTCCGGCTAGGAGGCGACGTTGGTGAGGATGTTGATGACGGAGACGCCGGAACCGCGGCCGCCGACGTTGTGCTGCAGCGCGTACCCGTTGCGCATCTCGACCTGGCGCTCCTCGGCCTCGCCGCGGAGCTGCCACCAGCACTCGACGATCTGGGC
>JAWOIO010000020.1:0-31517 GCA_046484625.1 Acidimicrobiia bacterium | reverse complement strand
AAGCCGGCCAGTAACAGCAGGTCCGGCCCGAAGATCTCCTTGGTCCAGGCCCCCACGAAACCCACGAAGGCCACCACCATGATGAGCGGGCCGGGCGTGGTCTCGCCCAGGGCCAGGCCGTCCATCATTTGCGGCCCCGTCAGCCAGCCATGGGTCTCCACCCCGCCCTGGTACACATAGGGCAGCACCGCATAGGCCCCGCCGAAGGTGACCAGCGCCGCCTTGGTGAAGAATTCGCCCATGGTGCGCAGTTCCGGCTCCAGCAGCAGGGCCATGGCCGCCAGCCACAGGGCGATGAACAGCACCAACAACACCGCCAGCCGGCCGGGGCGGAAGCGGGTATGGGCCGGCGGCGGCGTGTCGTCGTCGATCACCGCCGGACCGAAGGACTTGTTGCTGGCACCATGGCCGCCGCCGACGGCGAACTTGTCGGGCATGAACCGGCCGCCGAGGAAACCCAGCAGGCCCGCGCCCAGCACGATGTAGGGGCGCCCGCGCACGCCTCGTACGCGTCCGCGACGATCTGCAGGCCGGGGAGACCCGCTTGCATCGCATCGGACACGGCCGGGTCGTACGCCCGTACCTCGGCGCCGGCGCGCACCAGACGATCGGCGATGGCGATCGCCGGGGAGTCGCGCAGGTCGTCGGTGTTCGCCTTGAAGGTGAGCCCCCAGGCGGCGATGTGCGCGCCCGCGAGGGGGCCCCCGTAGGCATCGCGCACCTTGTCGACCATCCGTTCCTGCTGGACCGCGTTGACCTCGATCGCCCCCGCCAGCAGGCTGAAGTCGACCCCGGCGGCCCGTGAAGCGTGGAGGAGTGCGGCGGTGTCCTTCGGGAAGCACGACCCTCCCCATCCCGGACCCGGCTGCAGGAACTCGAAGCCGATGCGAGGGTCGTATCCCATCCCCAGTGCGACGTTGCGCACGTCGGCGTTCACCGACTCGCACAGGTTCGCGATCGCGTTGACGAACGAGACCTTCGTGGCGAGGAACGCGTTCGACGCGTACTTGATGACTTCGGCCGAGGCGGCGTCGGTGACGACGACCGGCGCCTGGACGCCCTTGTAGAGCTCGAACACCCGGACGGCGACAGCCGGGTCGTCGGCACCGACGACGACCCGGTGCGGATGGAGGAAGTCGGCGACGGCCGTACCTTCGCGGAGGAACTCGGGGTTCGACACGACGTGGACGTCGGCCGGAGCGCCGGCCTCCCGGAGCAGGCGCTCGACCCGGCGCGTCGACCCGACCGGCATCGTCGACTTGTTCACGACGACGGCTCCCGAGCGGAGGCTCGGCGCGATCTCGCGGGTGACAGCGTCGACCACGGTGAGATCGACCGCTCCCTCGTCGCCGTGCGGGGTGGGGACACAGAGGAACACGAACTCCTCGTCCCGGGCCGCCGCAACCGCACCGACCTCGAAGGTGAGCAGCCCGCTGGTCAGCCCCGCCCGCACCAGCTCCGGCAGCCCCTCCTCGAGGATCGGGACGTCACCCTTGGTCAGGCGCTCGACGCGATTCGCGTCGATGTCGGCGCAGACGACCGAGTGGCCGAGGTGCGCAAGGCACGCGGCCGTCGTGATGCCGACGTAGCCCGCGCCCACGACGCCGACTCTGCTCACCGGACGCGATCGCTCAGCACGGTGGCTCCCGAGGTGCGGGTTCGCCGAGCAGGTCCTGATTGCTGATCGGCGCCGGGGCGATCGCTTCCGGCTCGGCCGGAGTCCCGGGCTCGGGGAGCTCCCCCGGCACCGTCGTCGGCGCCGTGGCGGATGACGGGTCGACCGGGGTCACGACGGACTCGAAGTTCGTCCCGAGGACGAGGGCGACATCGGCCCCCTTCAGATCCGGGTCCTCGACGAGCCGCGCACTCGGGCTCACGTACTCGAGGACCGCCTTGCCCTTGTCCTCGGCGCCCGGCGCATAGCGGACCTCGGTCACCTCCACCGTTCCGCGGGGGTCGTTCGTCGTCCCCGCCCCCCGGAACCCGAAGGTCTTCAGCTCCTTCAGCGCAGCCGCGGCCTCACCGGGCACCCCGGTCCCGTTCTTGACCCGGAGCCTCACGTCGGATGGCACGACCTCGACCCGACCCCCGGCCGGTCCCTCGGACCCGCTGAAGTCGGCGAGCCGCGCGAACACCGCGTCGGCTTCGGGCTGCTGGACATAGAGGACCGACAGACCACCCTGCCTGGGACCGTTCGTCCACGGCAGCGTCTCGAACTCGAGCGAGCCGGGGTCGTCGGGATCGATCGTGCGGAACGCCTCGATGAGCGCGAAGATGTCATCCTTCGTGAGGCCGCTGTCGATCGTGAGGTTCTCGAGGACGCGGTCGGTGATCTTGTTCGCGGTGAGCGGGTTGTTGAGCCCCTTCTGGACGGCCAGTCCAGCGAGCCTGCGCATGAAGTCCTGCTGCCGGGCGATCCGGTCGATGTCGGGGACGGCATCGGCGTCGACCCAGCGGTCGCTCTCGCTGCTGAAGTACTGCAGCGAACGCGCCCGGACGTACGAGAGCGCAGCATTCCCGTCGAGGCGCACGCAACCCGCGAATGGCGAGTAGAGCCCGGTCTGTTCGTCGCGCGCCGGATACGGGAAGTACACGGGGACGCTCCCGATCGAGTTCACGATCCCGCGGAAGCTCTTGAAGTCGACCTCGAGGTAGTGGTTGATCTCGATGCCGAAGTTGGAGCGCAGCGTCTCGATCGCCTTGTCGGGCCCGTCGTTGAACGCCGCGTTGATCTTCGAGTTGCCCACACCGGGGATGTCGACCCAGAGGTCTCGCGGGAACGACACGACGAACGTGCGCTGGGCGTCCGGCTCGACGTGGAGCACCATCATCGTGTCGGAACGTTGCCCGCCGGCCTCGGACTCGTCGCCGAAGGCCTCCTCATCGAAGGAGTTGCTCACGAATCTCCGCGTGTCGGACCCGATCAGCAGGTAGTTCGCGCCCTCCGGTGCCGCCGTCGCCAGCGAGACGTCCACCCGGGCGACGTCGTCCAGCTTGCGGTCGATGACGTAGTTGACCGCGAACACCGCCCCGCCCATGAAGAGGGTCGCGACGACGAGCGCGACCACCAGCCGCCTGACGAAGGCGCGAAGAGCTGAGCGGTTCCGTGCCATGAAGACTCCCATGCTACCGAGATCCCGTCGATCATCCCGCTCGGGGCCCGGCGGTCCCGCCCGGCAGTTCAGGCGGTGCGGCCGCGGTGAGCGCGTACCCTCCCCGAACGTGACCCCGGCCCACTCGGTTCCCGCACCTCGCGCAACCGGCGCGATCCCCGGGGCTGCCGCCGCACCGGTCGTCCTGCAGGTGGGGACTGCCACCGTCATCGCAGCCGAGCCGGCCGAGATCCTCGCGGCCGACGGCGCCGAGGCGCTGGCCGCCCTCGATCGTCTCGACCGGGGCTGGTGGGCCGGGTTCGTGTCGTTCGACCTGGGGCACGCGATCGAGCGGATCACCCCCGCGCGCGCCGACGTCCGGGAGATCCCCGACCTGCTCCTCGCCCGGTACGACGCCCGCCTGGTCGTCGACCGCGGCGAGACCCGCGTCGAGGGCCATGGCGCCGCCCGCGCCCGACTGGAGCACGTCCTGGAGCAGGCCGGCGATCCGGGCGAGCCCGTGCCGCTGGGGGCCGCCAGCTCCAGCCTCGGTCGCGCGGCGTACCGCGCTCGCGTTCGGTCGATCATCGACCTCCTCGAGGCCGGCGACTGCTACCAGGTCAACCTCACGCGACGGCTCGAGTGGAGCCGCGGCGCGGATCCGATCGCGCTCTTCAACGCGTTGGGGCGGGCCAATCCGGCGCCCCACGCCGCTCTCCTCGTCCTGCCCCGGGCCGATGGGGATCCGGTCGCAGTCGTGAGCGCGTCGCCCGAGCGCTTCCTCGCGTGGCACGACGACGGCGACGGCCGCGTCGTCGAGACCCGTCCGATCAAGGGGACGGGACGCGACGCCGACGCCCTGCGGGCGAGCGCGAAGAACCGGGCCGAGAACGTGATGATCGTGGACCTTGCCCGCAACGACCTCGGACGCGTGTGCGAGTACGGCACCATCGAGGTGCCCGAGCTCTGTGCGGTCGAGGCCCATCCCGGGCTGTTCCACCTGGTGAGCACCGTGCGCGGCCGGCTGCGGCACGACGTCGGCCTCGGCGGGCTCATCGGGGCCACGTTCCCACCGGCGTCGGTGACGGGCGCCCCGAAGCCCCGCGTGCTCCAGGCGATCGAGGACCTCGAGCCGGTGCGGCGCGGCGTGTACTGCGGGGCCATCGGCTGGATCGATGCCGACCGTGGGACGGGCGATCTCGCGGTCGCGATCCGCACGTTCACCATCGCCGATGGGCACACCAGCCTCGGTGTCGGCGGCGGCATCGTCGCGGACTCGGTCCCGGCCGACGAGTGGCGCGAGACCGAGCTGAAGGCGTCCCGGCTGCTCGAGGCCGCGGGCGCGCAGGATGTGGGTGGGTCCGAGCCCTATCCGCACGCCTAGCCTCGGCACCATGGCGCACGCGGGACCGGTCGTCTGGCTCGACGGAGGACTCATCGCAGCCGAAGACGCGAAGATCTCTCCGTTCGACCACGGCCTGCTCGTCGGGGACGGCGTCTTCGAGACGCTCCGGGTGTACGGCGGCACACCCTTCGCCTGGCGCCGACACCTCGAACGCCTGGCGGCGTCGGCGACCGGGCTCGGCCTCGACGTTCCCGACGGCACCGCACTGCGCAACGCCGCGACGGCAGTGCTCGACGCGAACGACCTCGCCGACGCGCGTCTGCGGATCACCGTGACGGGTGGGTTGTCGCCACTCGGTTCGGAGCGGGGAACCGACGGACCCACCGTGATCGTCGCCGCGAGCGAGATGCGGCCGTGGCCCGCGTCCGAGGCGGTCGTGACGGTGCCGTGGCCGCGCAACGAGCGGGGCGCGACCGCCGGGCTCAAGACGATCTCCTACGCCGAGAACGTCCGCGCGCTCGCCCATGCCCACGCGCACGACGCGTCGGAGGCGATCTTCCTGAACACCCGAGGCGAGCTGTGCGAGGCAACCGGCTCGAACGTCTTCGTCGTCGAGGGCGAGCGCGTCCGTACCCCTCCTGGATCCGCCGGGTGCCTCCTCGGCGTCACACGGGCCCTGCTGCTCGAGCTCGGACCCGCCGCCGGCGTCGAGGTGGTCGAAGCGACGCTGATGCCCGACGCGCTGGCCGGTGCCGATGAGGCGTTCCTCACCTCGAGCACCCGTGAGGTGCAAGCGATCTCGCACGTCGACGGGATCACGTTCCCGGCCGCTCCGGGCCCGATCACGGTACGGCTCGCCGAGGCCTTCTCGTCGCTCGTCGCGCGCGACCTCGATCCCTAGACACCCAACTCCGGGTCGCTCGACCCCGGATCCCCCGGCCCCCCCGAGCCCGGCGCCGCCGAGCCCGACTCCCCGGGCCCGTGGTGGCGGAGATGCACGACGTCGCCGACGGCGACCGTGACCTCCGGGCCGCCACCGACGGGCTCGACCACCAGGCGACCGTCGTCGTCGACGTCGGTCGCGGTGCCCTCGAGGATCGACTCGCCGAGGTCCACGCGCACGCTCCGGCCCAGGGTGCCGAGCCGATCGCGGTACGCGCCGGGGACGTCGGCGAGCGCACCGAGGCGATCCCGGAGCCGGTCGAGGAACGCGTCGAGCAGGTCGTCACGGGTGACGACCGGGGGCCGGGCGGACCGAGCTGCTTCCAGGGCACACGACGTGGCTGTGGCAGCGAGGGCGGCGGGGAACGACGTCTGGGTGACGTTGCACCCGATCCCGACGACGACCACCGGTGGTTCACCGGCGCGGGCCACGTCGACCTCGGCGAGGAGCCCGGCGAGCTTGCGGTCGTCGACGACGAGGTCGTTGGGCCACTTCAGCGAGGCGATGACCCCGCAGGTCGCCTCCACCGCCTCGGCGATCGCGACGCCGGCCGCCATGGCCACCAGGTGGACCCGGTCGGGACGGAGGTCGGGTCGGAGCAGCACCGAGACGAGGAGCGCCGCGCCGGGTTCGTCCTCCCACGGCCGCCCCCGACGGCCCCGGCCGGCGTCCTGGTGGTCGGCCACGGCCACGAGCCCTGCCGGCGCGCCGCCGCGGGCCTCGTCGAGCAACCACCGGTTGGTGGAGTCGATCGTGGCGAAACGGCGCACCGTCCAGCCCTCGGGCACCGCGGACCCCCAGGTGGCGGGGTCATCGCCCATCGCCCGTAGGATACGGCGTCCACGACGAGGAGAAGGGCCGTGCTCTCGAAGGTGTTGGTCGCGAACCGGGGCGAGATCGCGGTCCGCGTGATGCGAACCTGCCGAGAGCTCGGGGTGGCCACCGTCGCGGTGTACTCGGACCTCGATCGTGACGCACTCCACGTCCGGTTCGCCGACGAGGCCTACGCGCTCGGGGGCGAGACCGCCGCCGAGAGCTATCTCAACACCGAGCGGATCCTCGAGATCGTCACCGCGAGTGGCGCCGACGGCGTCCATCCCGGCTACGGGTTCTTCGCCGAGAACGCCGACTTCGCCCGGGCCATCTCCGAGCTCGGCGTCGCATGGATCGGACCTCCGCCGGAGGCGATCGAGGTCATGGGCGACAAGATCTCGTCGCGCAAGGCTGCGGCAGCCGCCGACGTGGCGTCGGTCCCCGGAACGTTGGATCCGGTCGAGGACGTCGCCGAGATCGTCGCCTTCGGTGAGGAATTCGGCTGGCCGGTCGCGATCAAGGCCGCGTACGGGGGCGGGGGCAAGGGGCTGCGGGTCTGCCCCGATGCCGAGAGCGCAGCGAGCGCGCTGGAGGCGGCGGCTCGCGAAGCCCAGGCCTACTTCGGCCGATCGGAGGCCTACCTCGAGCGATACCTCACCAACCCCCGCCACATCGAGATCCAGGTCTTCTGCGACACGCACGGCAACGCCGTCTGGCTCGGGGAGCGCGACTGCTCGACGCAGCGGCGCCACCAGAAGCTCATCGAGGAAGCACCGGCCGCCGGCCTCGACGATGCCACGCGCACCGCGATGGGTGAGGCCGCGGTGAAGGTGGCACTCGCCTGCGGGTACGTCAACGCGGGGACGGTCGAGATGCTCTACGAGGACGGGGACTTCTGGTTCCTGGAGATGAACACGCGCCTGCAGGTCGAGCACTGCGTCACCGAGGAGGTCACCGGCCTGGACCTGGTTGCCGAGCAGCTCCGTGTCGCGTCGGGTGACCCGCTCTCGTTCACCCAGGACGACGTCGTGCGTCGCGGGCACGCGATCGAGTGTCGGATCAACGCCGAGAACCCGGCCAAGGGGTTCCTCCCGTCGCCCGGGACGATCACGGCGCTGCGCCTGCCGACCGGACCCGGCGTCCGGTGGGACGGCGGCTACGAAGCCGGCGACACGATCTCCCAGTACTACGACAACCTGGTCGGCAAGCTCATCGTCTGGGCTCCGGACCGGCCGGCCGCGATCGCCCGCATCCGCCGTGCGCTCTCGGAGATGTCCGTCGAGGGCATCCGCACGACGATCGCGGCTCACGAAGTGCTCGTCGCGCACCCCGACTTCGCCGATGCCAACCACTCGACCAAGTGGGTCGAGACCGACTTCGGTGCCGACGCGTTCGCCGGGAGCGGCGACGCGGCGGCGACCCCGGTATCGGCCGCCCCCGAGGCGGATGCCGACTTGGTCGCGCGGAGCGTCCCCGTCGAGGTCGACGGTCGGCGCTTCTCGGTCAAGGTGTGGCTCCCCGATGCCCCGATGGTCTCGACACGTGCCGGCGGTACCCCTGATGGGGGCGCGGCGCGGCGACCGAAGCCGGCGGCGAGTGGTGCAGGTGGTGGTTCGAACGACGGGACGGTCTCCGCCCCCATGCAGGGGACCATCGTCAAGATCATCGTGTCCAAAGGTGACACCGTGGAGGTGGGCGACGAGATCCTCGTGCTCGAGGCGATGAAGATGGAGAACCACCTGAGCTGCGAGCGCGCCGGGACCGTCCGGGAGATCCGGGTCAGTCCGGGCGACACCGTGGGTACCGGTGATGTGCTCGTCGTGATCGACTGACGCCGCCCGAGCGGCTGGCGGTCGACCCACCCGGAGGCGATTCCGTGGCCACGCTCCTCTGCATCGACACGTTCACCGCCGAGCCCTTTCGCGGGAACCCGGCTGGAGTGTGCCTCGTCGACGACCCGGAGGCCTACCCCGAGGCCCGCATGCAGGCGATCGCGGCCGAGCTGCGGCTGTCCGAGACCGCGTTCGTCGCGGCCGATGGCGACGTGTTCTCACTGCGGTGGTTCACGCCGACCCAGGAGGTGCTCTTGTGCGGGCACGCCACCCTCGCGAGCGCCCACGCGTTGTGGACCTCGGGCCGGCTGGACCTCGACCGTCCGGCGCGGTTCGCCACGCGATGGAAGGGTGGGCTGACCGCGAGACGGATCGCGGGTTCGGCGACGGCGACCGTCGCCGTCGACTTCCCCGCCGCGCGCTCGACGCTCGTGGAGCCGCCCACGGGCCTGCAAGCCGCGATCGGGGCATCGATCTCGGCGGTCGGGAGCAACGACCTGCACCACGTGGTCGAGGTCGCCGACGAGCGCACCGTCCGTGCCCTGGCCCCTGACCTCGAGCGGCTCGTGGCGGTACCGGGGGTCGAGGCGGTCACCGTCACCGCGCGGAGCGATGACCCGTCGTTCGACTTCGTGAGCCGGTACTTCGCGCCCCGCCACGGCATCGCCGAGGACCCCGCCACGGGGAGCGCACACACGAGCCTCGGACCCTGGTGGGCCGACCGGCTCGGGCGCGCCGAGCTCGTGGGTCACCAGGTGAGCCGCCGGTCCGGGGTCGTGCGCGTGCGCGTCGGCGACCCCGGCCCCGACCGGGTGACGATCGAGGGCGACCTCGTGACGGTCTGGCAGGGTGACCTGCTCGCCTGATCAGGACGCCGCGTCGGCGAGCGACTCCGAGAGAGTCGGGTGCACGAGCAGGCTGTCGACGATGTCGGTGACGGTCAGGTTGTTCGTCACCGCGAGCGCGACCACTCCGATGAGCTCGGCGGCGTTCTGCCCCACGATCGAGCCGCCGAGGACGACCCCGGTGGCCGGGTCCGAGATGATCTTGACGAACCCTCGCGGGTCACCTTTGATCAGCGCCTTCGCGTTGGAGCTGAACGGCACCTTGGTGACCCGGATCTTGCTGCCCGAAGCGAACGCCTCCGCCTCGGCGAGGCCCACGTCGGCGATCTCCGGCTCGGTGAACACCGCAGATGCCGCCTTCTCGTAGTCGAGGTTCCGATGCGGGCGGTTGTGCATCCCCATGAGGTGCTCGGCGATCTTGCGTCCTTGCATCGCAGCCACCGACGACAGCGGCAGCTTGCCCGAGATGTCGCCGATCGCGTACACGTGCGAGAGCGTGGACAGGCAGTTGTGGTTCACCGCGACGTACCCGTTCGCGTCGACCTCGATCCCTACCTGCTCGAGGCCGAGATCCTCGGTGTTCGGGATCGAACCGACTGCCAGCACGACGTGCGACCCCTCGACGATCCGTCCGTCCTCACACGAGACGTGGACGGTCCCGTCGACTCGCTCGATGGCGGACGCGCGCGCCCCCTTCAACAACGCGATCCCGCGATCGAGGAAGGCCTCCTCGAGGATCGCGGCGACCTCGGCGTCCTTGATCGGGAGCACCTGCTGACGCGACACGAGGAGCGTCACCTTCGAGCCCAGCGAGTCGAACATGTGGGTGAACTCCACGCCGGTGACGCCGGAGCCGATCACGACGACGTGGTCGGGAATCTCGGGGGGCGGGTAGCAGTGCCGGGTGGTGAGGACCCGTTCGCCGTCGACCGGGGCGAAGTCGGGCACGCGCGGTCGGGAGCCCGTGGCGACGACGACGACATCGGCCTCGAGGCGCTCGACACCGTCGGTGGTCTCGACCGCGACGCTGTGCGGATCGAGGAAGCGCCCCGTGCCCTTGACCACCCGCACCCGCTGCGACGCGAGGGTCTCGACGAGGGACTCGTTCAGGTGACCCTCGATCGACTCGATGCGGTGCTTCAGGGCGTCGACGTCGAGCGTGCCCTCGGCCTGGAGCCCCATCGCATGGGCGCGAGAGAGCTCGCCCAGCTCGCCGCCGGTGGCGATGAGAGCCTTCGAGGGGATGCAGTCCCAGAGGTACGCCGCACCGCCGACGACCTCGCGCTCGACCAGCGTCACCTCGGCGCCGAGGGTGGCGGCGACCGAGGCACACGTGTTGCCGGCCGGTCCGCCGCCGATGATCACGAGTCGCGTCGTCGACATCCGGCCAGGCTAGGCCCGGCCGGGAAGCGTCCGGCGAAGGAGTCGGACGCCTACCCTCGCGACGGTGGCCGAGCTCCGACACGACGCGTTGACCGGCCGCCTCGTGCTCCTCGCTCCCGGTCGGGCGACCCGACCCGACACCCACGATCCCTCTCCGGACGACGTCGACGACGACCCCGAGAACCGTCCCGGATGCCCGTTCTGCCCCGAGCACGAGCACGAGACGCCGCCGGAGGTCGCCAGGGTCGGCGACGGCGCGCCGGACACCTCCGGGTGGTCGGTGCGGGTCGTCCCCAACCTGTACCCGATCGTCGGTGGCGACGGCTCGGGACCCGGCGCGACCGGCGCGCACGAGGTCGCGATCCTGTCTCCCGACCACCGGCACGCCTTCCACGACCTCGACGACGAGCAGGCGATGCAGGTGCTCACGATGCTCCGCGACCGGGCCCGCGTCCACGCCGAGACCGGCAGCAAGTACGTCCAGGTCCTCGTGAACCACGGGCAGGCCGCGGGCGCGTCGATCGCGCATCCTCACGCCCAGCTCCTCGCGCTCGACCTGGTGCCGCCGGCAGTCGCTGTCGCGGTCGAGCGCTTCGGGACCACCGGGAAGGATCTCCTGCTCGAGGACCAGGCCGAGGCGCTGGACGCAGGGACCGGGATCGTCGTCGGGACGGAAGTCCGCGCGTGGTGCCCGACGGCTGCCGCGTCCCCGTTCGAGACGCGCATCGCTGCGCTGGGCACCGGGGCACGGTTCGACCGCGCGACCGACGGCGAGGTGCTCGGGGTCGCGATCGTCCTGCGCAACATCCTCGCGGCGATGGCGCGAGCGCTCGCGGCGCCTGCCTACAACGTCGTCGTGCACACAGCACCCAGCGACGACGCGCTTCCCTACCACTGGTGGGCGGAGGTCGTGCCGCGGATCTCGATCGTCGCCGGGTTCGAGCTCGGCACCGGCCTCGCCGTCAACACCGTGGACCCCGGCGTCGCCTCCCGCCGGCTGCTCGAGCACCTCTGAGCCGCACGATGTTCGCCGCGGGCATCAACGACCGGTGAACTCAGCCCTTCCCGGGCCCTGCTCGCGGAAGGACCGGATCCCGATCGCCGCGTCGTCCGACTCGAACACGTCGACGAAGAGGTCCGACTCGAGGTCGAGCCCCTCCGCCAGCGGACCGTCGAGTCCCGCGTCGACGGCACGCTTCGCCAGCCGGATCGCGACCGCCGGCCCGGTGGCGAAGCCAGCCGCCCATTCGATCGCGCTCGTCTCGACGTCGTCGGCCGGGACCACTCGGTCGACGAGTCCGATCGCGAGCGCCTCGTCCGCCCGCACCTGCCGGCCCGACCAGATCAGCTCTTTCGCTCGCGCGCTCCCGACCAGCCGGGCGAGGCGTTGGGTCGCGCCACCACCCGGGATGATGCCGAGGAGGATCTCGGGCTGGCCGAGACGGGCCGAGTCGCCCGCGACCCTGAGGTCGCACGCGAGCGCGAGCTCGAGTCCCCCACCGAGTGCGTAGCCATTGATCGCGGCGATGACCGGGACGGTGATGCCGGCAACGGCGTCGAGTGCATCGCGGAACGCGGTGGTCACCGACCGTGCGGCCGCGGGGTCGCCGAACTCCTCGATGTCGGCACCGGCGGCCAGGGCCTTCGGCGATCCGCACACCACGACCGCGCGCACCGCGTCGTCGGCAGTGACTCGGCGTGCCGCGCCCGTGAGGTCGGCGAGCAGGGCTCGCGAGAGCGGGTTGAGGGGAGGGCGATCGAGCCGCAGCACGGCGATGCCGTCGTCACGCACGTCGACGGCGACGAAGGGCCGTTCGTCACCAGGTGGGTGATCAGGGGACTGGTCGGGCATCCCCGGAGCGTATTCGGCCCCTGTCCGGTGGGGCTGCGTCGCTCACCCCGGTCGAGGCAAGTGACGACGCGTCAAGAGAGGATCGCCCTGGCCGCGGCGGCGGGGTCGATCTCACGGTCGGCAACGCGAGCGACGAGCGAGGCGAACTCCGGGCCCGAGCACACCGCGTCGGTCTCCGCGGCGAGCCGTGCGAGCACGAGCGCTCGCACCTCGTCGGCGAGCCGCGCTCGCCGCCGCTGCTCGAGCGCACCGTCGGCCTCGAGGAACATCCGATGCGCCAGGATCGCGTCGAAGAGGTCGTCGACGCCCGACCCCTCGGTCGCGATCGTCGAGACGATCGGCGGCACCCACGCCCGCTCCCCCGACAGCTCGAGCATCTGGAGCAGGTCCCTGGTCGCTCCGTCGGCGCCGGGGCGGTCGGCCTTGTTCACCACGAACACGTCCGCGATCTCGAGGAGCCCGGCCTTGTTCGCCTGGACGCCGTCGCCCCAGCCCGGGTTCACGACCACGACCGTCGTGTCGGCCGCATCGGCGATCTCGACCTCCACCTGGCCGACCCCGACGGTCTCGATCAGCACCCACGGCTTGCCCGCCGCGTCGAGCACCCGCATCGCCTGCGGGACCGCGAGCGTGAGACCCCCGAGGTGTCCACGGGTGGCCATCGAGCGGATGAACACGCCGGGGTCGGTGGCGTGGTCCTGCATCCGGACCCGGTCACCGAGGATCGCGCCCCCGGTGAACGGGCTGGTGGGGTCGACGGCGAGGACGCCGACCTCGTCGCCGCCGCGGCGGATCCTGGCGATGAGGCGGTCGGTCAGGGTCGACTTCCCTGCCCCCGGGGCCCCGGTGATCCCGACGGTGTACGCCCGCCCCGTGCGGGGGTACAGCGCGGCGACTACCTCGACCGCCTCGGGTGCGCCGCTCTCGACGAGTGAGATCAACCGGGCCACCGTCCCGCGATCACCGGCGATCGTGTCGGCGACGAGGCGGGCGACCCCGGCGGGGTCTGCCACGGGCTGGCGGCTACTCGTTGTCGACGTTGTCGGCTTCGACCGCAACGATCCCAGGGACCCGGTCCTTGATGATCCGCTCGACACCGGCCTTGAGCGTCATGGTGGACACCGGGCAGGTCCCGCACGCTCCGAGGAGCTCGACGTGGACGATCTGCTCCTCGTCGATCGCCTTGAACACGATGTCGCCGCCATCGGCCTGGAGCGCGGGACGGATGGCTTCGATCGCCGACAGGACACCGGCTTCCATGTCCGCGGCTTCGGTCGTCGGCGTGCTCATCGCTCGGTCCCCTCAGATGCCTCGTTCGGATGTCGCCACATGGCTCGCCCGGATGGGCCGACCCACCTCGGGTCGAACACCCTCAGTATCGCAGCATTCCCTCGGCAGAGCGCCTCCGTGTCCCAGCCTCAGCGCAACACCCGCTCCACCGAGGCACCGAGGGCTCGCAGCTGGCCGGGAAGGTCGGCGTAGCCGCGCTCCATGTGGAAGGGATCGTGGACGACGGTGTCGCCGTCGGCGGCCAGGCCGGCGAGGACGAGTGCCGCCCCGGCACGGACGTCGAGCGCCCGGACCGGCGCCCCCGAGAGCCGCGGCACGCCGCGGACGACGGCGTGGCGACCCTCGGTCCGGATGTCGGCGCCCATCCGGTTGAGCTCGTCGACGAACGCGAACCGATTGTCGAAGATGTTCTCGGTGACGATCGCCGTGCCGTCGGCCGTCGCGAGCGCGGCGACCGCGAGGGGCATGAAGTCGGTCGCGAACCCCGGGAACGGGAGCGTCTGGAGATCGACGGATCGCAGGCGCTCGTCCCGTCGCACGCGGAGCCCGTCGGCGACCGCACTGACCTCGACGCCCATGTCGGTGAGCTTGCGACCCACCATCTCAAGGTGACCCGGTCGGATCCCCTCGACCGTAATGTCTCCACCCGCGACCGCGCACGCCATCAGCAGCGTCCCGGCCTCGATCCGATCGCCGATGATCGGGCGCTCGACGGGCCGGAGCGAGCCGACACCCTCGATCCGGATCGTCGACGTCCCCGCGCCCTCGAGGCGGGCGCCCATCTCGGTGAGCATCGCAGCGAGATCGCAGACCTCCGGCTCCCGAGCCGCGTTCTCGATGACCGTGTCGCCTTTGGCGAGCACGCCTGCGGTCATCACGGTCTCGGTGGCGCCGACGCTCGGGAACTCGAGCACGACACGTGCACCATCGAGCGCGGTGCACTTCGCCTCGATGAACCCGTGCACGACCTGCAACTCGACGCCCATGGCCTCGAGCGCGCTGAAGTGCATGTCGAGCTTCCGGCTCCCGATGTTGTCGCCGCCTGGCATCGCGACCCGCGCCGCGCCGGTGCGCGCGAGCAGCGGGCCGAGCACGTTGATGGAGGCACGCATCCGGCTGACGAGCTCGTACGGCGCCTCAGGAGCCAGCGTGTCGGGCACCTCGATGCGCAGCTCGTCGCCCGTGTGCACCGCGTCGGCTCCGATGGCGGCGAGCAGATCGATCATCACGCCGAGATCATCGACCGCGGTGATGTTGCGCAGCACGGTCGTGCCGGGCGCGAGCAGCGCGGCCGCCATCTGCTTCAGGCCGGCGTTCTTCGTCATCCCGGAGACCCGCACGGTGCCCGAGAGCGGGGGCCCGGGCCGGACGACGTACTGGTCGACGTCGGGATCCTGCGCGCCTCGGTCCATCAGCATCCAGCGTACGGGAGCCCAGCTCCGTTGCACGGGGAACGGCGACTCCGTTGCACGGGGAACGGGGGCGATGGGAGCGAGCGGACTCACCGTCCCTGGTAGACGGGCTCCCGACCCTCGATGAAGGCCGTGATGGCCTCCTTCATGTCGTCGGAGCGCAGGCAGACGGATTGGGACGCTGCCTCGACCCGGAGCCCCTCGCGCACGGTGAGCCCAGAGCCGGCCGCCTCGACCGCGCGCTTCGCGCCCTGCACCGCGAGCGGAGGCTGCGCTGCGATGGCGCGCGCGAGCCCGAAGGCCTCCTCCTCGAGCTCCTCGTCGGAGACGACCCGCTCGGCGATGCCGAGACGCTCGGCGTCGTCGGCATCGAACTTCGCCGCGGTGAAGATCAGCTCCTTGGCCTTCCCGGCGCCGATGAGACGCGGGAGCCGCTGCGTACCGCCGAGGTCCGGGATGATCCCGTACTTGAACTCGAGGAGGCCGAGCTTCGTGCCCCGTGCGACGACGCGCAGGTCGCACGCGAGCGCGAGCTGGAGGCCCGCGCCGAGCGCGTAGCCACGCACCGCCGCGATCGTCGCGAACGGCACCTCTGCGAGCCAGGTGTAGGCCTCTTGTGCACCGAGGATCGTGGCCGCGACCGGATCCTCGTCGGCGCCCTCCGCCATCGCACCGAGGGCACCGCTGACGCCCGCGTCGCCGTCGCCCGCCGAGGCGTTCGCCGTGAAGACGCTCGTGTCGATGCCGCTGGAGAAGGCGCGGCCCTCCCCGATCACGACCAGGACCCGCAGGTCGCCGGGGTCGGCGAGCAGGGCCGCGCCCAGCGCTCGCATCTCGGACCACATCTGGACTGTGAAGGCGTTGAGGGTGTCGGGACGATCGAGCGTCAGGGTGCCGACGTGCCCCCGCTGCTCGAGCCGCAACGTGGTGAGCGTCGACGCGTCGAAGGTGGCCATCGACGGGGAGGCTATCCCGCCTTCGGGAGGATGATCGCGGTCTCGTCGCGTGGCAGGGCGAGCGCCCTGTCGTCACCCACGCAGATGACCTCGATCGGGGTCGTGAACCCGGGCACGTCGAGCGCCCCGCGTGCGATCGCGGTCGTTCCGTCCGGGAGCGCGCCGGCCGTGGACGCCGTCGCGAGCAGCTCCCCCGGCCCCGCCGCGGTGCAGAGACGCGACGCGAGGTTCACGGCGCTGCCGACATAGTCGTCGCCTTCGAACAGGACCACCGGCCCGGTGGCGAGCCCCCCGCGCAGCGGGAGCCCCCCCGTCGCCTCGGCGAGCACGCCGGCGCGCATGAGCCCGACCGCGGCCTCGACGAGCCGCTCTTCCTTCGTACCCACGAGCATCACGCCGTCGCCGAGCCACTTGTCGACGCGCACTGCGTGATCGGACGCGGCTTCGCGGACATGGGCGCGGAACCGCCTCAGGAGGCGGACGGCCTCCGCGTCGCCGTGGAGATCCGTGAAGCTCGTGAACCCCGAGAGGTCGAGGAATGCAAAGGATCGGTGGACGCGCATGGTTCCAGTGTGACGCACGGAGGGTTCGAGCCTGCGACTCCTTTCGCCTCCGACACGCGATGTTCACCTCTCGGGCAGCCATCCGTTGCTCGGTCAGGGCAACCCGGTCACCCATGTGACGGAAGTCTCAGCGACATCGGCCAGCACCGCCTCCGCGGTGAGCCCGGACCGCTTGAGCGGCCGGAACCCGTGGTCCGCGGTGTCGAGCCAGTGCTTCGTCACCTCGCCCTTGATCTTGCGCGCCGACCGGGTGAGCTCGGCGCGTGGCGCCATCGAGTCGCGTGTCCCGCTCACGAACAGGACGGGGATCGTCAGGCGCTTGAAGTGCTCATCGCGTCGGCGGTCAGGCCGGCCCATCGCGTGCAGCGGGTACCCGAGGAGCAGGAGGCCGAGCGCAGGCAACGGGTCCTCGACATCGCCGACGACGAGCGAGCAGTACCGTCCACCCATCGAGCGCCCCCCGAGCACGATCCGCTCGCCGGGGAGGCCGGTCCGACGTGCGAGCGTCGCGGTCGCCGCGCGCGTCGCCGCGGCGAGGACCACGGGACGGTCCGGCGCGCGACGCCCGGCGATCCGGTACGGGTAGTCGAAGCACAACGACGGGATGCCGGCCGACGCGAGCGCGGTCGCGACCGCGACGAGCGCGGGTGCGCGACGGTCGGAGCCGGCGCCGTGGGCGAGGAGCACGGCACGGTCGGCTCCCTTGCGTGGGCCACGGAACGTTGTGCTCATCGGTGGGTCGGCTCCTCGTCGGGATCGGGCTCCCGACCGAGGACGTGCCGGGTGAGGAAGCGGTCCGTGCGGGCGTACACGTCGACGATCGTCGGCTCGGTTGCCCAGCCGTGCCCCTCACCCGGGTACACCTCGAGCTCGACGGTCCCACCCGCTTCGCGGATCGCCTCGACGAGGGCCAGCGCCTGCGCCGGCGGGACGACCTTGTCGGCATCGCCCTGGAGCACGAGCGTGGGCACGCGGATGTCTCCGGCGCGCAGGACCGGTGAACGCTCCTGGTAGCGCGCCGCCTCGGCGGGGAGCGGGCCGACGATCCGGTCGAGGTACCGCGACTCGAACCGGTGGGTCGTCGCCGCGAGTGCCACCAGGTCGGTCACGCCGTACGAGCTGACCACGGCTCCCACGAGGTCGGGGTGCAATGCCGCGAGGAGCAGGACGGTGAGTCCGCCCGCACTGCTCCCGGCGGCGGCGACTCGGGTCGGATCACCCCAACCCCGGTCGGCGGCCACGCCGATCGCGGCCGCTACGTCGGCGACGTCGAGCACACCCCAACCGTCCCTCAGCAGTTGGGTGTACGCGCGTCCGTGCCCGGTGCTGCCCCGGAAGTCGGGAGCGAGCACGGCCCATCCCCGCGAGACGAAGTACTGCACCCACGGCCGCCACTGCACGGTCGACTGACCCGTCGGGCCCCCGTGCACGTCCACCAGCAGGGGCGCCGCCTCACGCCGTTCCGGGCGCCGCTCCGCCTCCGGCACCGGACCCGGGACGGGTCGGAACAGCAGACCGAACCGGGTCTCGCCGTCGTCGCCCGGCCAGTCGACCGGCTCGGGCTCCACGAAGTCGTCCTCCATCCCATCGGGCGCGCCGCGCGCCACCGTGCGTCGCCCCGCGCGCCGCGCAGCACCCGCGTGCGGGTCATGGACGGTGACGGTCGGAGGCGTGCGGGCACCGGAACGGATGGCGACGATGCCGGGCGCGCCCCAGTCCAGACCGTGATGCCAGCCCTTGGCGAGGTCGGTGCGGTCACCGGTCGCGACGTCGACCACGACCAGGCGGGCGAAGCCGCGCTCGTTGCGCACGAACGCGACCGCCGCTCCGTCGGGCGACCATGCGAACGAACGCTGCCCGACGCCCCACGCCGGCTCGGCGTGCTCGCGTTGCTCCGCCACGAGCGGTCGCGGACGTGAACCGTCGGCTCCGGCCACCCAGACGTTGCACCAGCCACCGCGGTCCGAGACGAAGGCGAGCAAGGACCCGTCGGGTGAGAACCGCGGCTGACCGACCGACTCGTCGGCCCCGCCGGCGACCACCACGGGCGATGCCCCGTGACCGTCGGCGACGACCAGCCGCGAGGCATCCCAGGACATGGCCGCGAGGTCCCACTCGTGCCACGCCAGCCGCGCCCCGTCCGGCGACCACGCCGGATCCCAGGCGAAGTCGGCGTGCGAGACCACGCTGGGAGGACGCCCGCCCTCGGTCCCGACGACCGCGACGTCACAGGTCGCGTCGGTCTCGAGCACGAACGCGACCCGGGAGCCGTCGAGACCCGATGCGGGCGCCGACGCGCGGCCGTTCGCGACGAGGGTCCGGTGCGGGCGGCCGTCGATCCCGACCAGTCGCAGCGACCCGTCGGCCCCGACGACCGCGACCTGCTCGGCGCCCACCCAGCACCACGCGCCGCCCCCGGTCGCGCGGGTCGGTGTGACACCTCCGTCGGCGGTGATCGCCCGCCCCGGCGCACTGCCGTCGGCCGGGGCCAGCATCAGCTCGGCGCGGCCGTCGATCCCCTCGACCCAGCCGAGCCACCGACCGTCGGGAGACCACCGCGGGTCGGCCACCACCGCCGACCGCGCGATCATCGAGGCGTCGAGCGGCGGCACGACCGGAGGGTACCGGCCGCACCCCCGCACGGGGCCTCCCGAGATGTGGCACTGGGTGGCTGGCTGACCGCCGAACGTGGTCTCGTGGAGGCCGTCCGGGCCTCGCCCGGTAGAATCGTCTCCTTATGTCTGCCCCGCCCCGGTCGCCGCACGATCCGCTGCGCATCGCCTACCTCGTCTACCGGGGGAACCCGCACTGTGGCGGTCAGGGCGTCTACACCCGGGAGCTGGCACAGGAGCTCACCGAGCTCGGCCACCAGATCACGGTCTTCTCCGGGCCGCCCTACCCCGATCTCGTCGACCCCGCGCAGCTCGTGGAGGTCCCCGGTCTCGACCTCTACCCGGCCAGCAACCCGTTCCGGGTTCCCTGGCCCCACGAGTTCCGGGACCTGATCGACGTCGAGGAGTTCGCCATCATGTGCGGCGCCGGCTACCCGGAGCCGTACGCGTTCAGCCTGCGGATCCGCCGGGACCTGCGCGACCGGCGTGGTGACTTCGACCTCGTCCACGACAACCAGTGCCTGGGCCGGGGCCTCCTCCCGATGATGCACGAGGACGGCTGGCCGGTGCTCGCGACGCTGCACCACCCCATCACGGTGGACCGTGAGCTCGACCTCGCTCACGCCACCAACCCCTGGCGGCGGTTCACCCTGCGCCGCTGGTACGCGTTCCTCGACATGCAGATGGAGGTCGCCCGGCAGATCCCGCGCGTCCTCACGGTCTCCGAGTCGTCGCGCGGCGACATCGTCGAGCAGATGCGCGTGCCCGCCGAGGCGCTGCACGTCGTCCCGGTCGGCATGAACCCCGCCGTGTTCCGCCCGAAGCCCGAGATCGCGCGTGTCCCAGGGCGCCTGATGACCACCGCGAGCGCCGACGTCCCGATGAAGGGACTCACGCCGCTCCTCGAGGCCCTCGCCAAGGTCCGCACCGACGTCGAGGACGCGCACCTGGTCGTGATCGGCAAGCCCAAGGCGAAGAGCAAGATCCCGGCGCTCATCGAGCGGCTCGGGCTCCGCGACGCGGTCGAGTTCGTCAGCGGTGTCACCACCGAACGGATCGTCGACCTCTACGCCGAAGCCGAGGTCGCGTGCGTCCCCTCGCTCTACGAGGGCTTCTCGCTCCCCGCGGTCGAAGCCATGGCGTGCGGCGTCCCGGTCGTCGGCACGACTGGTGGCGCGGTGCCGGAGGTGATCGGCCGCGACGGCGAGACCGGGCTGCTGGTGGCGCCGGGCGAGCCCGATGCGCTCGCGGTCGCGCTCGTCCGGGCGCTCGGCGACGAGGCGCTCCGGGCCCGCGTCGGCAGCGCCGGCCGCGAGCGGGCGCTCGCCAACTTCACGTGGCGACGCACCGCGGAGGGAACGGCCGAGCACTACCGCGCGCTCCTCGACGAGCACGCCGCGCACGGCAACGGCGGCGGGGCGGTCGCCTGATGCTCACCGTCGACTTCGACCGCCTCGGTGTCACCGACGGGACCCGTCTGCTCGACATGGGCTGCGGCGGCGGGCGCCACGCGTTCGAGGCCTGGCGCCGGGGCGCGACGGTCGTCGCCTTCGACTACTCCGAGGCCGAGCTCAAGGAGGTCCGCGGGATCCTCGGCGGGATGCTCTCCGCCGACGAGCTCCCCCACGGTGAGCGCGGGGGCGCGGTGAACGGCGACGCGCTGCGGCTGCCGTTCCCTGACGCGACCTTCGACGCCGTCATCGGCTCGGAGGTCCTCGAGCACCTGTGGGACGACGAGGGCGCGATCCGTGAGCTCGTCCGGGTCCTCAAGCCGGGCGCCCGGATGGCGGTCACCGTGCCCACCCGCTGGCCGGAGCGGGTGTGCTGGGCGCTCGACCACCGCTACCACGACGTCCCCGGCGGACACGTGCGCATCTACCGCCAGCACGAGCTCGAGACGAAGCTCGAGGCGGCCGGCACGTGGCTTCGCGGGTCGCACCACGCCCACGCCCTGCACTCGCCGTACTGGTGGCTCCAGTGCGCCACCGACGTCCACCCGCCCGGCGGCGCCGCCGACCGGCACTGGACGGTGCGCAGGTACCACGAGTTCCTCGCTTGGCAGATCACCGAGCAGCCGCGTTGGGTGAACACGCTCGAGCGGGTGCTCAACCCCGTCCTCGGCAAGAGCCTGGTCGTCTACGTACAGAAGGTGGATCGCTGATGCCCCCGCACCACATCCCGTCCGTCGAGGGGATCCTCACGGCCGACCAGGTCTCGGCGACCGTCGACGCCATCGCGGCGATCCAGCTCCCCGACGGCAACATCCCCTGGACCCCGGGCGACCACACCGACCCGTGGAACCTCGTCGAAGCGGCGATGGCGCTCGACGTCGGAGGCCGCCACCACGAGGCCGCGCGCGCCTACGAGTGGCTCCGCTCGATGCAGCACGATGTCGGGTGCTGGCACGCCTACTACGTCGGGAACGACGTCAAGGACCACGCCCTCGACACCAACGTCACCTGCTACGTCGCCAACGGCGTCTGGCACCACTACCTCACGACCGGTGACACCGGGTTCCTCGAGGAGTTCTGGCCCGACGTCGAACGCGCGATCGACTACGCGCTCGACCTCCAGGCCGAGACGGGCGAGATCGCGTGGCGCGGCGACGAGCCTTCGCCGGGCGCGCTCCTCACGGGTAGCTCGTCGATCCACGCGAGCATCCGCTGCGCGATCGCGATCGCCGAGCGGCTCGGCCACGAGCGCCCCGACTGGGAGCTGTCGCTCGGTCGGCTGGCGATCGCGATCGCGCACCGGCCCGAGCAGTTCCTCGACAAGGACCGCTGGGCGATGGACTGGTACTACCCCATCCTCGGCGGGACCCTGCGCGGCGAATCGGCGCACGCGCGGGTTGCCTCGAAGTGGGAGACGTTCGTCGTCGAGGGCCGGGGCGTGCGCTGCGTCTCCGACCGCCCCTGGGTCACCGCCGCCGAGACCTGCGAGCTGGTCCTCGCGCTCGACGCCATCGGCGCCGACGACCTCGCCCGCGACCTCTTCACGTGGGTCCAGTTCCTCCGTCACGACGACGGCGGCTACTGGACCGGCATGAACTTCGACGACGATCGCTTCCACGCCGACGGCGAGCTGTACCCCGTGGAGCAGCCGACCTGGAACTCCGCCGCCGTCGTGCTCGCCGCCAACGCTCTCGGCGGCACCGGGCCGACGTCCGGGCTGTTCCGCGGCGACCGGCTCCCGCTCGGCCTCACCCCGGCCGAGCTCATCGAGGCCGGCACCGAGATCGAGGCCGAGTACACCCGATCCGGTCGCAGCCTCGACGAGGGGTAGCGCCGACTCACGGCCCGGACCCCCGTCTTCTCGGCACGTTGAACGTTGCCCTGCAACAACGAACGTGCCGAGAAGCCCGAGGGGGTCAGCGTCCGAGCGGCTCGCCACGCCGGCCGACCCGGACCCGCCCAGCCCGATCGCGGCGCCCGACGCTCGTCAGGGGCGGCGCAGGACGCGCAGCGAGCCGGTGGTCGAGACCGGCTCGAAGCCGTCCGCCACCGCGCGCGACCAGACCTCGAACGGAGCCTGGCCGCCCTCGGCGGGGTCCTCGAACACGTCGTGGAAGACGAGCAGGCCCCCGGACGCGACGTGCGGGGACCAGCCCTCGTAGTCGGCGAGCGCGAGGTCGAAGGCGTGCCCACCGTCGATGAAGAGCATCCCGAGCGGCGTCGCCCAGTGCGGTGCGACCGTGGCCGACACGCCGACGACCGCGACGACGACGTCTTCGAGGCCGGCGTCCTCGATCGTGCGCCGGAACCACGGAAGCGTGTCCATCCGACCGGTGCGCGCGTCGACGAGCCGCTCGTCGTGGTGCTCCCAGCCCGCCTGGTTCTCCTCCGAGCCGTGATGGTGATCCACCGTGAAGAGCACCGTCCCGGTGGCCCGGGCCGCCGCACCCAGGTACACGGCCGACTTCCCGCAGTACGTGCCGACCTCGAGGAGCGGGCCAACCTCGCCACCGGCGAGACCGGCGTCGTGGAGCGCGAGCCCCTCGTCGTCGGGCATGAACCCGATCGCGGCGCGCGCGTGCTGGAGGAGGTTCGCGTCCATCCCGCGACCCGCTACAGGACCGGGGTCTCGGTGTACCGGCCGAAGACGTCGGCAAGGGCATCGGTCACCTCGCCGACGGTCACGTAGGCCCGTGCCGCGTCGACGATGGCGGGCATCACGTTCGTCTCGGGGATCGCGGCGTCGGCCCGGAGCGCATCGAGGGCCGCTCGCACCGCCTCGTCGTCGCGGTCGGCCTTCACCTGGGCGAGCCGCTTGCGCTGGAGCTCCTCGACCTCCGGACCGATCCGCAGGATCTCGATCGGATCGTCGTCGTTGCCCTCGAACGCGGTGTTCACCCCGACCACGAGGTGGCGTCCGTCGTTCATCTTCCGCTCGAGCTCGTACGCGGAGTCGCCGATCTCACGCTGGAACCAGCCTTCCTCGATCCCCCGCAGGACGCCTTCGAACATGGAGCCGTCGCCGAGCGTGTCGAGGTGCGTGAAGACCGCCTCGGCCCGGCGCTCCATCTCGTCGGTGAGTGCTTCGACGAAGTACGACCCACCGAGCGGGTCGGCGACGTGCGCCACTCGGGTCTCGTGCGCGATGACCTGCTGGGTCCGGAGCGCGATGCGAGCCGCCTTCTCGGTCGGCAGGGCGAGCGTCTCGTCCATCGAGTTGGTGTGCAGCGACTGGGTCCCGCCGAGGACCCCCGCGAGCGCCTCGATCGCCGTGCGGACGATGTTCACCTCGGGTTGCTGCGCCGTGAGCGAGACGCCCGCGGTCTGGGTGTGGAACCGCATCCGGATGGACCGCTCATCGGTGGCGCCGTACCGCTCACGCATCCAGCGGGCCCAGACGCGCCGTGCGGCTCGGTACTTCGCGATCTCCTCGAAGAAGTCGAGGTGTGCGTTGAAGAAGAAGGACAGGCGCGGCGCGAAGTCGTCGACGGCGAGCCCGGTCGCGCATGCAGCCTCGACATACGCGAACCCGTTCGCGAGCGTGAACGCCAGCTCCTGGGCGGCGGTCGAACCCGCCTCCCGGATGTGGTATCCGGAGATCGACACCGGGTGCCAGCGCGGCATCTCGGACTGCGCGAACCGGATCGTGTCGGCGACGAGGCGCATCGACGGACGCGGTGGGAACACGAACTCCTTCTGGGCCTGGTACTCCTTGAGGATGTCGTTCTGGAGGGTCCCACCGAGCGACGCACGCGGGACCCCGGCCAGCTCCGCGGCGGCGACGTACATCCCGAAGAGCGTCGCCGCGGGCGCGTTGATCGTGAGCGAGGTGGTCACCGCGCCCAGGTCGATCCCCGCATAGAGGTCGACCACGTCGGCGAGCGTGTCGACGGCCACCCCGCACCGCCCCACCTCGCCCAGGGCCAGAGCGTCGTCGGAGTCGCGACCCATGAGGGTGGGGAGGTCGAAGGCGGTCGAGAGACCGTCGCCCCCGGCGGCGAGGAGGTCGTGGAACCGCCGGTTCGTGTCGGGCGCGGTGCCGAACCCGGCGAACATCCGCATGGTCCAGAGCTTCGAGCGGTACATCGAGGCGTACGGCCCCCGGGTGTAGGGGTACTCGCCGGGGAGCTCGCCGGATCGCTCCGGATCGACGTCGGAAGGTCCGTACACGGCCTCGACCGGGACACCGGACATCGTCTCGAAGGGGGAGCCGTGGGTAGGAGCGTCTGCCATGAGGTCCGAGGGTACCTGGATCGTCGCGGAGCGCGGTCGTGATGCACGCCCAGACGGCGACCATGCCGAGCGTGCTGGTACGGTCGCTGCGCATGTCCCCCGGCGAAGTGGTCACTGCCCTCATCCGCGCCAACGAGGCGCAAGACGTCGAAGCGGTGCTCGCACTCTGCACGAACGACATCGAGTACGAGAACGTCCCGATGACCGTGATGCGCGGCCACGACGAGATCCGCACGATGCTCGGCCCGTTCCTCGGCTCCGCCGAGCGGGTCGCGTGGGAGGTGCTGGCCCAGGTCGAGCAGGGCGACATCGTGATGAACGAGCGCGTCGATCGCTTCTGGTTGCCGGGCGACGTGACCATCGAGCTGCGGGTGGCCGGGATCTTCGAGGTGCGCAACGAGCTCGTCGCCGTCTGGCGCGACTACTTCGACCTGGCATCGTTCACCGGGCAGATGTCCTGATGCGGTTCGGTCGTCGTCGGAAGAAGAAGGAGCAGCAGCGCGCCGCGTGGGACGCCGTGGCGGCGACCCTCGAGGCACCACCGCCGGTGTCGGTCGACGACCGGCCTGTCGCGCAGCCTCCGGCTGTCGCACCACCGGCGCCACCGGCCGCGGCATCACCCGCCGCAACCGGAGACGAGGCATTCGCGCCGGTCGACCTCCCATTGGGCGACCTCGCACCGGTGACCCCGGAGCCACCGACGCCCGCTGCACCCGAGGCGGTCGACCCCGTCACCCCGGCGGCTCCAACCCCGGCCCCGCCGGCGGCGGACGTCCCGGCTGCTCCCCCGGTCGAGCCGCCGACGGCGTCCGGCCCGCCGGTGTTCCGATTCACGCCCACCGGGACCGTCGACGTCCCCACCCCGGCCGCACCCGCGCCTCCGGTCGCGCCCGTCCCACCGCTCACGATGGTGCCCGACCCCGAGCCCCCCTCGCCGACCGGGCTCGCAACCGCGCCGCCGCTCGCACCAACCGAACCGGTCGCACCCACACCACCCACGACCGTGACCCCCGGAGACCCGAGCGCGAGCGACCCGGACGAACCGATGCCCGTCCCGCCGCGCCCCGCGCCGGAGCCGCACGCGACGCTGCCGGTCGTCGTCGCGCCCCCGTCCCACCTCGCTCCACCGGCCGGAACGTCTTCGTTCCCGCTCCCCGCCCCGACCGGCCGGATCGCGACCATTCCTCATTCGACCCGGGCCGTGGCCGAGCGCATGCGGCACGCCTTGGACGAGATGGTGCAGCTCTCGATGCACATGGATGCCTGGATGGACCAGGCCGTGGAGATGCGCACACAGCTCCTGTCCGAGTGGGACGACGACACCCTGCGCCCGAGCTACACCGACTTCGTCGTGCGCGCCGTCGCACGTGCGCTGGTGCAGCACCCCGAACTGAACGCGATCGTCCGCGGTGACTCCATCGAGCTCCTGCCACGGGTGCATGTCGGCATCACCATGCCGGGTCGAGACGGGATCGACATCCCCGTGATCCACGATGCCGACCGGCGCAACCTGAAGACCATCGCCGCCGCATCGCTCGGCATCGACACCGCGCTCGTCCACCCACGCTCACTCCCGGGTCCGAGCGCCGCGTCCACCGGTGGCGTCGCCTGGACGGCTCCCGACGACCACACGCCCGCGCCGGCAGAAGGGGCTTCCGGCCCCGGAGCAACCGCGCTCGATACCGACGTCCCGACCGACGCCCCCGCGTCGTTCGTGGTCGCGTCGCTGGGCGTCTACGGCGTCGACGCGTTCACCCCCGTCGTGATGAGCCCGAACGTCGCGACTCTGGCGATCGGCCGCGTCCGCGACGCCACGAGGTGGGAGGGAGACAGTCCGACGCGAGCGTCGGCGATGACGCTCACGCTCGCCTGGGACCATCGTGCCGTCGACGGCACGACCGCGGCGGAGTTCCTCGCCGAGGTGCGCGACATCCTCGAGCAGCCCTACTGCCTGCTCGTCGACTGACGCGCGTCGTGCCCCGCGCGCTGCGCGCTGCGCGCGGCGAGCGACTCACTCCCCGACGGGTACCGGTGCCTCCGGATGCTCGGCCCGGCTGGCGAGGAAGGCGCCCAACAGCACCAGGACCACGCCGATCGCCTCGTAGCCCGCGAAGCGCTCGTCGAGGAAGCTCACCCCGAGGGTGATCGAGACGACCGGCATCAGGTAGGTGAGGACCGTGCCCCGCGTCGCACCCACCCGCCCCATCAGGGTGGCTCCGGCGACGAAGGCGACGCCGGTCCCGAGCACCCCGAGCGCGAGCAGCGCCGCGAAGGAGCCCACGCCGAACCCCGACTCCCCGAACCCGATCGCGGCATACGGAGCGGTGAGGACGAGCGCGACGAGCTGCGCCCGCGCCAGGACCGCCAGCCCGCCGTAGCGTTGCTGGAGCGGCACGGCCAGGTTGCTCGCGATCCCGTACGACGCCGTGGCGAGCACGACCAGGATCACGCCGGCCACCGACGCGTCGGCCCCGCGGAGTGACGGCCACGAGAGCACGGCCACCCCGGCGAGGCCCACGAGGAGCCCGATGCGCAGCACGCGTCCGGGCACGGTGCGCAAGAGGATCGAGGCCACGATCGCGGTCCAGATCGGCGTCGCGGCCGTGATCATCCCGGCGACCGAGGAGTCGATCCACTGCTCGGCGACCGAGTACAGCGTGAGCGGCACGGCCATCCAGAAGAGCCCCACGAGCGCGACGCTCCCTCGATCGGCGCGATCGATCGCGACGCGACGGGTGGCGGGAAGGGACCACAGCGCCGCCGCGCCGAAAGCGATCCGGCCGAACGTCACGACCCCGGGCGAGAAGTGGTCGAGCCCGACCGAGATGAAGAAGAACGACGAGCCCCAGACGAGCGCGCAGGTCGACAGCAACATCCAGTCGTAGGCGCGAAACGCTCCGGTCTCGCTCCCGACGCTGGTCGTGGCGAGGCGAGCGCTTCGGACCACCTGGGTCGGAGGTCCGTCGTCTCCGGTGTTCACGCGCGGCCGGCGGTGGTGCGGAACTGACCGGTGCCGGCCGTGACCCCACCGTCGACCGGGACCGCGGCCCCGGTGACGAACGACGCGTCGTCGGATACGAGGAACGCGATCACGGCCGCGACCTCCTCCGGTCGACCCCATCGCTGTAGCGGCACGTGGCTTCGCATCTCCTCGAACATGTCGGGAGCGTGCCGCTCCAACGGCATCGTCATCCCGGTCGACGCGATCCCCCCCGGGCACACCGCGTTCACGCGGATCCCGTCGGCTGCGAGATCGATCGCCGCGGCGCGCGCGAAGTTCACGGCACCGCCTTTCGCCGCGTTGTAGGCCCACATCCCCGGGTCGGCGAACAGGCCCGAGACCGATCCGGTGACGACGATCGAAGGGCCCGGCCCGCTCGTCGCGCTGCGCAGTGCAGGGATCGCCGCCCGTACCCCGAGGACGACGCCCCGGAGGTTCACCTCCAGGACGCGGTCGAGCTCGGCGAGTGGCTGCGATTCGAGCGACCCGCTGGAACCGACGCCTGCGTTCAGCACGACGGCATGCAACTCGCCGAACTCCTCGACGGCACGGGCGACGGCATCAGCGTTGCCCGTCTCCGTCGCGACGTCCGACGCGTGCGCGACCAACCCGGGATCCTCCAGGTCGTCGACCCAGGACAGACGAGCCGCGTCGACATCGACCGCGACGACCGACCATCGGTCGCGTCGGAGCCGTTCGACGGTCGCACGCCCGATACCCGACGCCGCGCCGGTGACCAGGGCCGACTTCTCGGTCCCGATGGCGTTCGGGGTCGTCGTAGCAGCGGTCACGGGCGCCAACGTAGCGGCATGCCGCTCCCACGAGGCCCCCGGGTAGGCTCAGACCTCATGATGGAGCAGCGCGAAGCCCCCGATCGCAACCTCGCCCTCGACCTCGCCCGCGTCACCGAGGCCGCCGCGTTGGCGGCGGCCCGCTGGATCGGCAGAGGCGACAAGCTCGCGGCCGATCAAGCGGCCGTCGACGCCATGCGCCTCGTGCTCAACAGCGTCCCGATCGAGGGCGTCGTGGTCATCGGCGAGGGCGAGAAGGACGAAGCGCCGATGCTCTACAACGGCGAGGAGATCGGGGCAGGGGGCTCGACCTGCGACATCGCGGTCGACCCGGTCGATGGCACGACCCTCACCTCGCTCGGGCGCAACAACGCGATCGCCGTGATCTCCGTGGCCGAGCGTGGTTCGATGTTCAACCCCGGTCCGTGCGTCTACATGGAGAAGATCGCGGTCGGCCCCGAGGCTCGCGACGTCATCGACCTCGACGCGCCGGTGCAGGCCAACCTCGAAGCCGTCGCCAAGGCCAAGGGCGAGCAGGTGAAGGACGTCACTGCGGTCGTGCTCGACCGCGATCGCCACGCCGACATCATCCGAGAGTGTCGTGAGGCGGGCGCGATGGTGCGGCTGATCCCGGACGGGGACGTCATGGGTGCCCTGGAGACCGCGTGGGCGGACTCCGGGTCCGACATCCTCTTCGGCATCGGAGGGACTCCCGAGGGCGTGATCGCCGCGTGTGCGCTCAAGTCGCTCGGCGGCGAGATCCAGGGTCGCCTCGTGGCCCGCAACGACGAGGAGCGCCGCGCCGCTCTCGACGGCGGCTACGACCTCGACCGCGTGCTCACGACTGACGACCTCGTCTCGAGTGACGATGTGTTCTTCGCAGCGACCGGTGTCACCGAGGGCGACATCCTTCGCGGTGTCCGGTACCGAGGCGACGGTGCCACCACCGAGACGCTCAGCATGCGGTCGAAGTCGGGCACGATCCGGCGGATCAGTGCCAACCACAAGTGGCAGAAGCTGATGCGCTACTCGTCGCTCGAGTACTAGCCCACGGTCGCCGCACACCACGCCGGCACGTCGGTCACGTCCATCTCGACGAGCTGACGCGCCAGCCGGGCGTTCGGCTCGGCGTATCGGTCGACGAGCATCGCCCGCGCGGCGGGCGGGAGCTGTTCGCGTCGCGCCGACCCGTTCAGCCGGTAGTACACGGACCGCAATCGGTCCTTGAGGCTGTAGTGGCGGCGGAGGAATCGCTCGAACCGATCGTTGAAGGCGAGCGCGACCCGCTGGAGTCCGACCCGTCGGTACCCGGTGGTCCGGTTCTCCGAGGCGAGGCTCGTCGAGGGGAAGGCATCGGGATCGATGCCGAAGAAGTCCGCGGCGTCTCGAAGTACCCGATCGGGTTCGGCCATCAGGTCCTCGAAGAACGCGATCTTCAGGCGCTCACCGAACGCCGCATGCCACACCGGTAGCCAGTCGGCATAGCACCCGCCCCGGAACGCGAACCACCGCTCGTTCTCGGCGACGCGGAAGTCGTCGTCGGTCAGCGTGTCGGCGTGTGCGAGGTACTCATCGACACCGAGATCCTCGGGGATCCGGAGACGCGCCTTCTGGAACGTGAAGAACGACCAGAACCGCGCGACCGGCTCGCGCAGCACCACCACGATCCGGAGATCATCGCCGCAGACCGAGCGCATGGCATCGATCACCGCATCGCCACCGTAGAAGTACGAAGGCGTCGCCTCGAGCCGAACCCGCGCGGTCGGCGATGCATCCACGAAGCACGCGTCGTAGGCATCGACCGACTCCAGATCCTGACCCCACCGCGCGGGAAGGAAGTAGCGGGTCTCCTTGACCGCAGCAGCTGCCACATCCGGATGCGACGACAGGGAGACGAACAGCGAGGTCGTCCCCGCCTTGTTCACACCGGCGATGATCGCGTTCGCGCGCATCAGCGGCCGCTCGTCACGACTCGCGGAGTCGCGCCCAGACCCCGCTCGTCGTCGTGTTGAAGTCGTAGACCGACCAGCCGATCGCGTCGCGCTTCTTGGCGGCCTTCACGAACCCGAGATAGTCCTTGGTCGCCGCGCTGTCGGCGATGCCGCCGATCGCGTGCACGCCGGCCTCGGGATCCCCGAGGCGCTTGCGGACGCGCCGGATGTTCTCTTCCGTGTAGGAGAATCCATCGCGCAGGCCGGATGCCCTGTCGCGATTCGTCCAGTAGCTCATCGGCATCCAGACGTCGAAGTATCCCTGGAGCTTCTTCCACGGGAAGTCGGGCCAGTACAGGAGATTGACCTCCTCGATGAGCAGCGGCTCCAGCACGATCGCCCCGAGCGCCCGGTCGTCGACTGCCTTCCGCGCCTTCTTGGCGAACCGGACCAGCGCTGCGTTGCGCTCTTTCGGGTCGGGCACGCCCTGGGTCCATTCGATGTCGAGCGCGAGGGCGTCGAAACGCTCGCCATCCGACTCGAACTCGTGGAGCGCGCGGATCCGCTTCACGTCGGCCGACACCGGGGCGAGCTTCGGCAGGTACCAGGCGACGACCTCGATCCCGACGTCGTGGGCGCGGCGGAGGAACGATCCGAGCAGCTTCCGATCCACCGTCGGGCCGGTCAGCCGGGCATCGTCCTGCGCGGCCTGGAGGTAGAGCGTCCGGACGCCGAGGCGCTCCATGTCGTCGATGCTCTCGACCGTGACCGGCGGCGGGCCGCCGTCCTCCTGGAAGCCGGGCACGTAGTCGTACACGTCGACCCAGGTACCGAGGCCGCGGAACGGGGAGATGTCCTGGGTGGTGGCCGACGCACTCGGACCCGCCACGGCAAGGAGGCTCGCGACGACCGATGCCAGGACCGACGCGACGATCCCGCCCGCGCGCCGTCGGCGTGCGGGCGAGGGACGACTGCTCACGCGGTCACACTACGCGGGCCTCTCGCCCGTTCCCACGCGCGATCTCCCGACTGCGTTCCGCCGCGGCGGCGCCCGGAGACCCGCCGTCTAGGCTCCCGGTCCATGCCGCCACCGCCGGGGACGCCGCGCCAGAAGGTGGTCCGTCACTCCCCGCTGCGCGTGCGCCTGCGCACGCCGATCGCGGCGCGGGTGC
>JAWOIO010000186.1:0-21077 GCA_046484625.1 Acidimicrobiia bacterium | reverse complement strand
CTCAGGCTCGTCGACACCCGTCACGAGCAGACCGCGGCGTTCGCGGCCGAAGGGTGGGCCAAGGTGACGCGTCGAGTGGGCGTCGCCGCGCTCACGGCCGGCCCCGGGGTCACCAACGGCATCAGCGCGCTGACCAGTGCGCACTTGAACGGGGCTCCGATGTGCGTGATCGGCGGGAGAGCACCTTCGGCGCGTTGGGGGGTCGGATCTCTTCAGGAGCTCGATCACATACCGATCGTGGCGTCGGTGACGAAGGCGGCCGGGACGCTCGACCATGCGGACGCGATCCCTGCTGGGCTCGACGATGCGCTGCGCGCCGCGTGCACGCCGCACCGGGGTCCCGCGTTCGTCGACGTGCCACTCGACGCCTGGGGACCGTCGGACGCCGCCGTACCCCCCGCGCCGGACGCGGGCACGCTCGCGGGACCGGCGGCCGATCCCGACGACCTCCAGTCCGTCGCCCGTCTCGTCGGCAGCGCCCGCCGGCCCGTGCTCATGATCGGTGGCGATGCGTACTGGGCGGGCGCAGAAGCCGAGGTCCGCGCGTTCGCCGAGGCGGCCCGCATCCCGGTGTTCGCGAACGACATGGGTCGCGGGGTCGTCCCGGCCGATCACGAGCTCGCGTTCTCGCGGGCTCGCTCGTCGGCGTTCTCGGGTGCCGACCTCATGATCGTCGCCGGGACCCCGTTGGACTTCCGACTCGGGTTCGGCGCGTTCGCCGCACCGGTGGTGCACCTGGCGGACAGCCCCGCGGGCGTTGCCCGTCACGTGGAGCTCGCGGGATCGGCTGCCGGTGACCTCCGCGCCGCGTTCGCGACGCTCGCGGACGTCGCTCCGTCGGAGACCGCCGATGGCGTGCGGACAGAACGGGAGGACTGGATCCGATCGCTGCGCGACGACGAGCTCGCGAAGCGGAGCACGGAGCAGGCCCGGCTCGCCTCGGACTCGAACCCGATCGACCCGGCCCGGGTCTTCGGGGAGCTGCGCGCTCGACTCGACCGTGACGCGGTCGTGATCGGCGATGGTGGGGACTTCGTGTCGTACGCCGGGAAGTACGTCGACACGTTCACGCCGGGATGCTTCCTCGGACCCGGCCCGTACGGATGTCTCGGGAGCGGCACGGGATACGCGCTCGCCGCCGCACTGGCCCACCCCGAGCGCCAGGTCGTCGTCTGCTACGGCGACGGCGCGATCGGGTTCACGCTCGGGGACCTCGACACGCTCGTCCGCCACGGCGTGAACGTCACCGCGGTCGTCGGGAACAACGGGATCTGGGGCCTCGAGAAGCACCCCATGCAGATGATCTTCGGGTACGACGTGGTCGCCGAGCTCCGGCCCGGAACCCGCTACGACCGCGTCGCCGAGGCGCTTGGTGGCCACGGCGAGCTGGTTGCCGAGCCTTCCGACATCGGGCCCGCGCTGGACCGGGCATTCGCGCACGACGGGTGCTCCGTCGTGAACGTGCTCACCGATCCCGGCGACGCCTACCCGCGTTCGTCGAACCTCGGCTGACGTCGAACCGGGTGTGGATCAGCGCCCCGCGGCAGGGCAGGGCCGCCAATCGCCCCGCTCGCGGCGCAGCGGGAGGACGTAGATGTCGTCGTCGCCCCCGCCGCGCGGGCGGACCGTGTACTCGACCGTCGCCCGATCGCCGTCGCGGTCGACCGTGAAGGGGTTCACCGAGAGGTTCTCGCCCCCGATGAAGTTCTCGGTGACCGAAAGGATCGCCGCTTCGGCGCGCCCACTCGCCGAGGTGCACAGCTGATCGGCCGCGGCATCGAACCGAGCCTCGACCAGATCCTCCATGAAGTCGTCGGCGGCCGAGAACGCGGGCAGCGTGTTCGAGATGAAGAGCGCTGTCCCGGCTCCGGCGACGGCGAGGATCGCGACCATGACCGCCACGAGCACCACGACCCAGGTCCGGCGGCGGCGTGGCCGCGGCTGCGGTGCCATCTGGTGCCCCGGTGTGGGTGCTGGTGCGGGAGGAGGCGGTGGTGCGCTCATGTGCCCGTCGTCTGTTCGAGGAACCTCGCCCGGTCGACGACGACGCGGGTGATGCGACCGGCCGCGACCAGTCCCCGTCCGTCGTTCACCGCCACCCGGAACGTCAGGCGCCGGCTCTCCACGGCCTCGAGGGTCGCCTCGGCGACGACCTCGCCACCGATCGGGGTGGGTGCGAGGTGATCCAGCTGGACGCGGAAGCCGACGGTGGTCTGCCCGTCGTCGAGCGCCTCGACGAGCGCGTGGACGGTCGCCTCCTCGGCGAGGCCCACGACCCGTGGCGTCGCGAGCACCTGCACGTCGCCGCTGCGGAGCGCGACGGCGGTGTCGGTGTCCGTGACGACCAGCGTGGCGGTCGCGCTGAGGCCGGGGTGCAGGCGCATTCGCCTACCCTAGCGATCCCGTGATCGATCCCGACATTCTCGAGCGGACCCTCGGCGAAGCCCTCCACCACGGCGGTGACTTCGCCGAGGTGTTCGTGGAGGACCGCCGCAGCTCGAACGCCCGCTTCGACGACGGTCGCGTCGAGGAGCTCGTGTCGGGCCGCTCGCGCGGCGCAGGCCTGCGTGTCGTCCGGGGTGACACGACCGGTTTCGCCCACACGGCCGACCTCAGCGAAGCAGGCCTGCGCGAGGCCGCCCGCGCGGCGGCCGCCGCGGCACGCGACTCCGGCGGTTCCGACCCGGTGATCGCGCTCGAGCGCCGACCGGTCGCACCGAACGATGTGGTGATCCCGCCGGAGTCGATCCCCAAGGATCGCAAGGTCGAGCTTCTCGGCACCGCCGACGCCGCAGCACGCGGACGCAGCGATGCGATCCGCCAGGTCGGCGTCTCGTACGCCGACAGTCGCCGTCGAATCCTCGTCGCCAACTCCGACGGCCTGCTCGCCGAGGACGACCAGGTCCGGACGCGGTTCATGGTCCAGTGCGTCGCCGTGGGCGACACCGGGATGCAGACGGGCTCCGAGGCACCCGGGCGCACGATGGGCTTCGAGCTCTTCGACGAGGTGGACCCCGAGGAGGTCGCTCGCACCGCCGCGGACCGCGCGCTGACGATGCTTCGGGCCCGGCCCGCGCCCACCGGTCGGTTGCCTGTGGTCCTGCGCCGCGGCGCCGGGGGCGTGCTCTTCCACGAGGCGTGCGGCCACGGTCTCGAGGCCGACCTGGTGGGTCGCGACGCGTCCGTCTTCCGCGGTCGGACCGGCGAGCAGGTCGCGTCGCCGATCGTCAACCTCGTCGACGACGGCACCTACGGCCGCGAGTGGGGGACCGCGTCGATCGACGACGAGGGGACGCCGACCCGGCGCAACGTCCTCATCGAGGACGGTGTCCTCACCGACTACATGTGGGACTTCCTGCGGGCACGCAAGGAGGGGCGGACGAGCAGTGGGAACGGGCGGCGCGAGACCTATCGGGACCTCCCGATGGTGCGGATGACCAACACCTACATCCTCCCTGGTGCCGACGAACCCGAGGCGATCATCGAGGGGACCGAGCGTGGGCTCTATTGCGCAGCGCTCGGTGGCGGGCAGGTGAACACCGCGACCGGCGACTTCGTCTTCGGCGTGACCGAGGCATACCTCATCGAGCACGGCGAGATCACCGTGCCGGTCCGGGCAGCCCAGCTGATCGGCAACGGGGCCGAGACGCTGCGCCTCGTCGATGCCGTGGGCAACGACTTCGACACCTGGGCCGGGACCTGCGGCAAGGACGGACAGGGTGTCCCGGTCTCTTCGGGGCAGCCGACGCTTCGGGTCGCCGAGCTGACGGTCGGCGGAACGGCGCGTGGCTGAGTCGCACCCCGGTGAGGGGGCGGACCTGCTCGCGGTCGCCCGTGCGGTCGCGCAGCGCTCGAACGCAGGTGAGGAGATCGAGGCCTACGTCTCCCGCAGTCGCGAGACCGAGGTCAAGGTGCACGCCGGGGCGGTCGAGGCGCTCGTCGTCGCCGAGCGAGCCGGCGTCGGCGTTCGCGTTCTCGTCGATGGCCGGCAGGGGTTCGCGTGGGCCGGATCGCTCGATGCGGATGTCGTCGACGAGGCGCTGAGCGAGGCTCGCGACAACGCGCGTTTCGCGACTCCCGACGAGCACGCGCGGATCCCGACGCCGGACGACTGCCGGCACCCGGTTGCCGATCTCGACCTCTGGCGCCCCGACGTCCTCACCACCGATACCGAGACCAAGGTCGCGCTGGGCCTCGCGGTCGAAGCGGCGACGAGGGCCGCCGACGAGCGGGTGCGGGCAGTCGAGACCGCCCGGTACGGCGACACTGCGCTGGAGATGGCCCTCGTGAACTCCCACGGCGTCGAGGCGACGAGTCGCCGCACGACATGCGCGGTCACGTCCTACGCGATGGTCGGGGACGGCGCGGAGACCCGCACCGGATCGGGGTTCTCGGCGGGTCGCGCCTTCGCCGACCTCGATCCCGACATCGCCGGTAGCGACGCCGCCGAGCGTGCGGTGCGGCTCCTCGGAGCCTCCCAGCCGCCCACGCGCACGCTCCCCGTCGTGTTCGATCCGCTGGTCACCCGGTCACTGCTCGCGATCGTCGGCTCGGCCCTCGGCGCCGAGAACGTCGCGAAGGGCCGATCGATGTTCGCCGACCGGCTGGGGGAAGAGGTCGCCGCGGAGTGCGTGACGCTGAGCGACGACCCGGTCGCCGACCGTGCGTTCGGGGCGACTCCCTACGACGCAGAAGGTGTCCCTACCCGGTCGGTGGTCTTGCTGTCCGGCGGGATGCTGAACGGGCTCCTGCACAACGTCTCGACCGCGCACCGGGCCGGGACGACGACGACGGGATCCGCCGTACGCGGGGGGTACGCATCCGCGCCGGGGTCGGGCGCCCGAGCGCTGAGCCTCCTCCCGGGGACGCACAGCCCCGAGGAGATCCTCGCGATCGCGGGGGATGCGCTCTATGTGCAATCGGTGAGCGGTCTGCACTCGGGGACCAACCCGGTGAGCGGCGACTTCTCCGTGGGGGCAGAGGGACTGATCGTTCGGGACGGTGAGCTCGCCGAACCCGTGCGCGAGGTGACGATCGCGTCGACGTTGCCGCGCATGCTCCTGGACGTCACTGAGGTCGGGAGCGACCTGACCTGGCTTCCGGGCGGTGCCGCCGGGGTGACGCTGATGGTCGCGGAGATGACGGTCAGCGGGTCCTGACGCCACGGCGATCGAGGATCGAGCGGAGCTCGTGGACGACGGCGATCGGGTCCTCGCCCACGTGCACGGTCTCGATCCCCAGCTCTCGTGCCGCAGCGACGTTGTCGGGGTTGTCGTCGAGGAACAGGGCGGCGTCCGGTTCGGCGCCGGCGCGTGCACAGGTGAGCTCGTAGATCCGTGGGTCGGGCTTGCGCATCCCGACCACGCTCGAGTCGACCACGAGCGGGAACAGCTCGTCGACGGGGAACGACGCCCGCCAGGAGTCCCCGAACTCCTTCACGTTGTTCGTGAGCAGGGCGAGTGGGACTCCGAGCTCGTTGAGCCGGCGGATCTCGTGGACGATCGGCCACTGGACGCGTAAGGCGGACGCGGCCGAGAATTCCACGAACATCTCCGGGGTGAGCTCGGTCCCGAGGATCTCGGGTGCGCGTCTCGTGAGGCGCACGAGGTAGTCGTCGAACCCGAGCTTGCCCATCTCGAGGAGATGGAAGTCGTGGACCGGCCCCTCGTCGTAGGCACCGTCGACCGGGTCGCCGTCGTTGCCCTCGGGGATGTCGCCGAAGAGCAAGCGGTTGAGCGATCCGGTGGGGTAGCCCATGACGATCTCGAAGTCGGCGACGTCGTCGAGCAACCGCTCGGAGATGACGCCCCCGTAGTCGAAGATCACGAGCTCTACGGTGCCGGTTCCCTGCATGTCAGCGCAGCTCGATGATCAGGGCAGCTACCGGCGCGGCGATCAGGAGATAGATGGCGAACACGCGCAGTGAATGGGCACGGAGGTACGCGAGGAACCAGTCGATCGCCAGCCATCCGCTGACCGCGGCGGCGACGAATCCCGCCACGACCGGCCCGGTGATCTCGAACTCGCCGCTCGTGATGTCGGCGACCCTCGTGGCGGCCGCGCCGATGATCGCAGGGATCGCGAGCAGGAACGAGAACCGGGCCGCGGCTTCGCGCGTCATGCCCTGCGCGACGCCCGCTGCGATGGTCGTGCCGGACCGCGAGATCCCGGGGGTGATCGCCGCTGCCTGCGCGACACCGATCCAGGTGGCGCGGCGGGCGTCGACGTCGTGCTCGGCGACGCCGGCCCGGATGATCCGCTCCGCGCCCAGCAGGATCAGGGCGGTCAGCACCCAGAAGAAGCACGCCCACAGCGGTTCCGCGAAGAGGGACTCGAACTCGCTGCCGAGGGCGAGCCCCGCGATGCCGGCCGGGATCGACCCGAGGGCCAGCAGCCCGATCATCCTGCGGTCGGCGCGCGGGTCGGGCCCGCCGCCGAAGAGTCCGGTCAGCAACGCGAGGAGATCGCGTCGGAACGAGAAGAGCACCGCGACGAGCGTCCCGAGGTGGAGGATCAGGTCGAACGTGAGGTCGGGCTGATCCCACCCGAGGACCGCGGGCACGACGACGAGGTGTCCGCTGGAGGAGATCGGGAGGAACTCGGTGAGCCCCTGCACCACACCGAGCACGATTGCTTCCAGCCACCCCATGACGGCGTGATGCTACGGGGCGCGTGCCTCCTCGGGAGGAACGAGCGCGATCGTGAGGACGCCGCGCGCGGCGGCGGACGCGAGGTCGCGGGACTGGCGCGGGCTGACCAGGACGGTGACGCCGAGACCGCTGCGTCCGTCTGACTCCCGCGCGGCCTCGACGTGCAGGACTTGCACGCCTGCCGCGACGACGGTGGACGACAGCCCATCCAGCTCATCGGTCGGCCCGAGGCCGATGTCGGTGGTCGCGAGGATGTCGATGGCGGCGCCTCTCGGCGGGCGGAGCGCGTCGTCCACCGTGACGCGCATCGCCCGCGTGCCCACCGGCAATGCGCCGTCGATGCCGGTGCGCGCTCGTGGTGCGAGGTTCTCGTCGGCGACGAACCCGCCGCGCACCAGCGGCACGGTCACGACCCGACCGACGACGTCACGGGTGCGGGCGAGCACGCCCGGCGGGAGCTGCGAGGCGTGCACTCGGCGGACCCGGAGGTCGGAGCGGTCCAGCACGGTGCCGAGATGGAGTCGCTGGGCCGCGACCACCACGGCTCGTTCTGGTCCGAACGTGGAGGCCCGGCGGTGCAGGGTCGCGAGATCGGAGGCGACGAGGATGGCCGTCCCGGCAGCCACGGCGACCGCGGCTGACCACAGGGCGACTGCTCGGGGGGCGCGCGTGCGCAACGGGGGCTCCTTCCCGCGGGTGGTGGCGGTGACCCCCGGGTGGGCGCGTGCGTGACGCTCGGATCGGCGCTAGGAGGAGCTGGAGCTCCCGCTGGACGAGCTCGAGCCCGACTTCGCGCCGGCGTCCTTCGATCCCGATCCGTTCGACCCGGACTTCGTGTCGCCGGACTTCGTGTCGCCGGACTTCGTGTCGCCGGACTTCGAGTCGCTCGACTTCGAGTCGCTCGTCTTCGTGTCGCCGGACTTCGTGTCGCCGGAGGTGGAGTCCCCACCCGACTTCGCGTCGCCTGTCGAGCGGGATCCGCCGCTGCGGTTGTCGGTCTTGTAGAAGCCCGATCCCTTGAGCACGATGCCCGCGGGTGACAGCACCTTCGTGAGTGGGCCGTCGCAGGCCGCACCGTCGATGGCGTCGTGGGTCGTGAGGGAGTCGGAGGTGATCGACTGCCAGATCTCGACGTCCTCGCCGCAGGTTCCGCATCGGTAACGGTACGTGGGCATCGGTGGGGGGCTCCCGGTCGTGGTCCCGAGCTGTTGGCACTCTCGGGTTGTGACTGCTAACGCTATCCGAAGCCCGGGGCTTCCCGCACACGTCGCTTCCCGTGCCGATCGGCCAGGCACCACAATGGCGGGGTGACCTGGGTGCTCGTCCTCCTCCCCTTCGCCTACCTGCTCGGGACGTTCCCCAGCGCAAAGCTGGTCGCGCGCCGCGGCGGCTTCGATGTGACGACAGAGGGCAGCGGCAACCCGGGCGCCTCCAACACGATGCGCCTCATGGGGTGGAAGGCGGGCGTCGTGGTCCTGCTCCTCGACGTCGGCAAGGGTGCGCTCGCCGCCGGGGTCGGGAACGCGATCGACGGCCACCGGGGGGCGTACATCCTCGGCGTCGCCGCGGTCGCCGGCCACGTCTTCCCCGTGACCCGTCGGTTCAAGGGGGGACGTGGGGTCGCGACCGCGGCCGGCGTGGTCGCGGTGGTGTTCCCGCTGATCACCGCGATCCTGGCGATCCTGTGGATCGTGATCGCGCGGGGCTTCCACCGGGCGTCGATCGCGTCGGTCGTCTGTGCCGCGGCGTTCCCGGTGATCGTCGCGATCCGCGGAGGCGGAGCGCTCGACCTCGCGGTGTCGAGCGGGCTCGCCGCGATCGTCGTGCTACGGCACCTCTCGAACCTCCGCCGTCTCGTACGCGGTGAGGAGCCCGAGCTCGGCGGCGGCGCGAAGCGCAGCGGGTAGCGTCGGCACCCATGGCCGGTGCACGCGTCACGAAGGCGGTGATCCCCGCGGCGGGGCTCGGCACCAGGTTCCTGCCGGCGACCAAGAGCCAACCCAAGGAGATGTTGCCGGTCGTCGATCGGCCGTCGATCCAGTACGTCGTCGAGGAGGCGGTCGCGGCCGGGCTCACCGACGTGCTCGTGATCACGGGTCGGGGCAAGCGCGCGATCGAGGACCACTTCGACCGCAACTTCGAGCTCGAGGCGACGCTCGAGGAGCAGGGCAAGCACGAGCTGGTCGAGGAGCTCCGCGCGACGACCGAGCTCGGGCACATCCACTACATCCGTCAGGGTGAGCCCAAGGGTCTCGGGCACGCGATCTCGGTTGCGAGCGAGCACGTCGGCGAGCACGCGTTCGCGGTCCTGCTCGGCGACGACATCATGGTCGACGACGCCGAGCTCCTCGGGCGCATGCTCGACGTCCATGAGCGCCACGGTGCGTCGGTGCTCGCGCTCATGGAGGTCGAGCCCGAGCAGATCTCGGCCTACGGGTGCGTGGAGGCCGAGGATGCGGGCGACGGCCTCCTTCGCATCCGCGGCATCGTGGAGAAGCCGCGGCCCGAGGACGCCCCGTCGAACCTCGCGGTGATCGGTCGCTACGTGCTCACGCCCGCGATCTTCGCTGCCATCGAGCGCACACCACCGGGTGTGAACGGGGAGATCCAGATCACCGACGCGATCGGGCTGCTCCTCGAAGACCAGCCGGTCTACGGCGTCTCGTTCTCGGAGGGTCGTTACGACATCGGGCAGAAGCTCGACTTCCTGCGCGCGAACGTCGAGCTCGCGCTCGATCGACCCGACCTCGGGCCCGAGCTGGCCGAGGTCCTCGTGGAGATCGTGCGCCGCCGTGGCCTCGTCTGAGGACGCGCGACGCCAGTGAGTCCGCTCGCACCACTCGGCGACACCCAGGCGTCGATCCTCGCGGCCGTCTCCCCGCTCGAGTCGACCACCGTCGCCCTCGCGGACGCGCTCGGGCTCGTCCTCGCGGCGCCGGTGCACGCCCGAGAGGATGTCCCCCCGTTCGCCAACACCGCGATGGACGGGTACGCCGTGCGTGCCGCCGACACGCTCGGAGCCGGCCCGGACGCCCCGGTCCGCCTGCGCGTCGTCGCCGAGCTCCCCGCGGGCCACGCCCCCGAGGTCCCGGTCGCGGTCGGCGAAGCGATCCGCATCATGACGGGGGCACCGATGCCCGACGGCGCCGACGCCGTGGTCATCGTCGAGCGCACCGCCCGGGTCGCCGGCGCCGACGACGTCGTCGACGTCGCGGCTGTGGTCGAGCCCGGCAACCATGTCCGACGGGCCGGCGGCGATCTCACCGCGGGCCAGCTCGTCTTCGACGCCGGCACGGTGCTGCGGGCCGCGCACGTCGGGGTGCTGGCGAGCGTGGGCGCGGCGACCGTCGAGGTCACGCGGCGCCCCCGCGTCGGGGTGCTCTCGACCGGCGACGAGCTCGTCCCCGTGGAGGCCGACGCGGCGTCGGCCGCGCTGGCGCCGGGGCAGATCCGCGACTCCAACCGGCCGATGCTGCTCGACCTCGTGCGCGAGGCCGGCCTCGAGCCGGTCGACCTCGGCGTCGCCCGCGACGACGAGGACCGCATCGTCGCATTGCTGGACGACGCATTCGGTCGCTGCGACGCCGTCCTCACGAGCGGGGGCGTCTCGGTGGGCGACTACGACTTCGTGAAGGCCGCGCTCGACCGGTTCGGCGCCCTCGAATGGCGCCAGGTCGCGATCAAGCCCGCGAAACCGCTCGCGTTCGGCGTGGTGCGCGGCGTCCCCGTGTTCGGGCTCCCGGGGAACCCGGTCTCGTCGCTCGTGAGCTTCGAGCTGTTCGCCCGGCCGGCACTGCTCCGCATGGGTGGGCACGCGGTGTGCCATCGGCCCGAGGTCGTCGCCACCGCGACCGAGGACCTGCACCGTCGTGCCGACGGCAAGCTGCACCTCGACCGGGTCCATGTGCGTTGGGTCGACGACCGGTACGTCGTCGGGCGGACCGGCGATCAGGCGAGCAACGTGCTGTCGGCGACCGCGTTGGCGAACGGATTGGCGCTGCTCCCCGACGGCGATGGCGTCTCGGCCGGCGACACCGTTCGGGTGATGTTGCTCACGGCTCCGCCCGAGGTGTAGTGGCGCGGGCGCGACCGGCCACGGACGCGCGGCGGCCGGAGGCGTGATGCGCGCCTCCGGCCGTCGCCCCCTGGGCTGAAGGTCATCCCGACTCCGGCCCGCCCCAAGAGGGGCCGGAAGCGCGAGGGCCTCGAACAAGGTCCTACGGGTGTGGTGCGGTGGGGGTCCCCGACGGGGCAGGAGGGCGGTGCACGTTCGGCGCTGGGACGCCGGAAGGGGCCTCGCCGTGGACTCCCGAGCCACTCGTTCGTACCGGTCTCCTTGTGACGGGGGTGCTGCGTTGATGGCTGGCAACGACGACAAGCCGGCATCCCTGCGTTGCAGGGGCCGGTTTCGCCTGGCTCCCCGTCGGCCTCAGCGACCAGTTCCTGGCCGACGGATCATCGCCTCCCCGAAGGAGGTGCTCGGTTGTCACTCCCCACGCCGTTGTGCGGAGTGCGTTCATAAAACCACGGAGAGTGGTTGATGTCAAGCGCGGACGTGGCGGTCATCCCCGGAATCGGTGTCCGGCGCCGGGCCTACCCTGGTCGGGTGCCCGCCGTCCCCCTCGTCGATCCCTTCCAGCGCCGGGTCGAGGACCTGCGCCTGTCGGTGACGGACCGCTGCAACTTCCGCTGCACCTACTGCATGCCGGAGGAGGGGATGCAGTGGACCGACCGCTCGCAGCTCCTCACCTACGAGGAGCACGCGCGCGTGGCACGGATCTGTGTGGAGCGCTGGGCGTTCGGGGCGATCCGCATCACCGGCGGTGAGCCGACGATGCGAGCCCACCTCCCCCGCCTGTTCGAGCTGCTCGCCCCGCTCGGCGTCGACCTCGCGATGACGACCAACGGCGTGCAGCTCCCCGAGGTCGCGCACGACCTCGCTGTCGCGGGACTCGGACGGGTCAACATCTCGATCGACTCCCTGCGCCGCGACACCTTCCTCGAGCTCACCCGCCGCGACGCGCTCGACCGGGTGCTCGCGGGCATCGACGCCGCGCTCGACGCCGGGCTCACCCCGGTGAAGCTGAACTGCGTCGTCATCCGCGGCGTGAACGACGACGAGGTCGTCGACCTGGCGGCGTTCGGTCGGGAGAAGGGCGTCGGCGTGCGCTTCATCGAGTTCATGCCGCTCGACGCGCAGGGCGAGTGGACCCGGGACCAGGTCGTCCCGGCCGCGGAGATCCTCGACCGGATCCACGCCGTGTTCCCCATCGAGTCGGCGGGCCCCGTCGCGCACCCCGAGCCGGCGCGTCTCGTCCGCTACGTCGACGGCATCGGCGACGTGGGCGTGATCCCCAGCGTCACCGAGCCCTTCTGCGGCGACTGTGACCGGGTCCGCATCACGTCGGAGGGCAGCTTCCGGACCTGCCTCTTCGCGCTCGAGGGCTTCGACCTCCGCGCCCGCCTGCGCGACGGCAGCAGCGACGACGCGATCGCGGAGGTCATCGCCGCGGCGGTCGGCACGAAGTGGGCCGGGCACCACATCGGCAAGGTCGACTTCGTCCGCCCTGACCGTTCCATGAGCCAGATCGGCGGTTGAACCGGCGCCCCCGCCCCCGCCCGGCCGCGCCGGGCACCCCGCGCCCGGGGTGAGGTCCTCCTACACTCTCGCGGCGTGACCGCTTCGGAGTTCACCCACCTCGATCCCCTCGGTCGGGCCCGCATGGTCGACGTCACCGCGAAGGAGCCCACCCACCGGCGCGCTGTCGCCCGCTGCCGGATCGACATGCAACCCGAGACGGCCGCGAAGATCGCGAGTGGGGCGATCACCAAGGGCGACGTCCTCGCGGTCGCCCGGGTGGCCGGCATCCAGGCGGCGAAGCAGACCCCGCACCTCCTGCCGCTGTGCCATCCACTCCTCGTCGGGGCCGTCCTCATCAATTTCCGGATCGAGGAGGACCATGTCGAGGTCGAGGCGCACGTCGATACGGTCGATCGCACCGGGGTGGAGATGGAGGCGCTCACGGCCTGCGCCGTGGCTGCGCTCACCGTCTACGACATGTGCAAATCGGTCGATCGGGGCATCTCGATCAGCGAGCTCGCCCTGTGGGAGAAGAGCGGGGGGCGATCCGGCCACTATCGGCGTTCAGACGGCCACACAAAGGAGCGGCGCCCGAGCGACTGACCCCCAGGGCCACCCGGCGACCGGATCTGCACCGATCCTCGGGGCGGGATCGACCCCGGCTTGCCCATCTCGGCGCGCATCCGGTTACCATACGGTCATCGATTCGTCATCTTCGTTGATGGCGCGCGGCATGCGTCGACCGGACCCGGTCGGCACCGACGAGTAGGGGAACCTCCGACATCGTGGCAATCCTCGTGATCCTGGTCTTGGTGGTGCTGTGGGGCGCCGTGCTCCTCCCACCGATCCTGCGATCCCGCAACGAGTCGGGGATGCCCGGAGGGATCGGCGACTTCGTCGGCAAGCTGCGGTCGGGCCTCGGCCACGGCCACGCCTCCGACGGCGACCTCCCGGCCCTCCAGCCGATCATGGGCCCGATCGGTGGGCCCGCGCCCGCCGCCCAGCACGCGCCCGTCGGCCCGGTGCGTCCCTCCACCCCCGGTCAGATGTCGCCGACCCAGAAGCGGCGGCGCGACATCCTCGTCGGACTCACCGCCGCTGCGGGGGTCACCTTCCTGCTGGCGCTCGTCGCGGGCAGCCCGATGTTCTGGGTGCTGCACCTCGCGGCCGACGTCCTGCTCGGTGGGTACATCTACCTCTTGCTCCAGTTCAAGGCGCGCAACCAGGCCCGCGCGCTCGGCAGCATGCCGATGGCGACGCCGGCCCCGATGCCGAGCAACGTCGCGAGCCTCGACGCGCTGCGCGAGCGGCACTCCACGGGCAACCGTCCCGCGCTCGCGCTGCGTCGCACGGCTGGCTGGTAGTCCGGCGCGCGATCGCGCGCGTCCGTCGCGAGCCGAGTCCCGCAAGGTGTTTGGTACGCTCGCGATCCCTTCGGGGGTGTAGCTCAGCCCGGTAGAGCGCTACGTTCGCAACGTAGAAGTCAGGGGTTCAAGTCCCCTCACCTCCACCACCGCAGCTTCTTGTCCTGCAAGTGTTCCAAGGGGCGAGCGAGGGCTGCCTCGGCAGCTCCACTTCTCCTTTGGGCTCGTCACCCCGGCGGGGATGGTTCACCGACTTCTCCGCCGGCATCGCCCCCGGCTCCGGACCGTCGGGGATCACTGCGGGGCCCGACGGCAACCTGGGAGACTTGAAGGCTCGAGCTCCTGCCGGCTTGGCTACTTGGCGCGTGTGAGCGCCTGCTTGGCGAGTTCGCTGAGCACCGCCTCGGACACGAGGGCCGTGTCGTTGTTCGGCGCCACGATCGCGGTGACCTGGACGAAGACCTTGCCGTCGAGCACCTCGATGCTCCCCTCACCGAGGAAGTCATCGAGGGAGTAGTACGCCTTCTTGCCGAGCCCCGCGATCTTCACCGGCGGATCGCTGTCCACCGACGCCAGCGTTTCCCGCAGCGCGCGCAAGGTCTTGGTCATCGCGGCCTTGGCGTGCCTGCCCCGAGCGACGCGGACCGTCGCACCGCGCACGGGACCGATGCCGTCGTACCCGCACGTGGTGCCGGTCCCCGCCTGGTAGGGAGGACCGTGCCCGAAGGTGCTGCCCAGCGCGGCGGCGAGCTCGTCGGTCGTGAGGAGCGCGCACACCCCGGCCCGGGGGGCAGAGGCGGCTGTTCCTCCGAAGGCGACAGCTGCGCACAGCGCGATCGCCGCGACAAGCCTCACCCGACCGGTCGAACTCACCAACTGCTCCTCACGGCGGCGCCTGGTCACCCGACTGTAGGTCGGTGCCTTACGGGCGCTCGCATACTCCGGTCACGCCGGGTCGCACACGCGGCAGGACAGCCTGCGAGGCCGATGTGTTGGTGCGCCCTCGTTCGCCCGCCGCGTGCCCGTGGCCTCAATGTGGGCAGTACGGTGTCGGTGATGGGCGAAGTTGCGCGAGCGGGCTGGGTCACAGGAGTGGTCCTCCTGCTGGGTGCGACGATCTGCGGGTCGGCTGTCGCGCAGGGCGAGACGATCTTCGAGACGCAGTTCCTCGATCCGGTGCAGGCGGCGTCCGAGTGGGGATTCCCGACGGGTGTGACCGAGGTGACGGAGCAGGGTTTCACCGCGGCGTTCACGCCCGGGACGCTCACCGTGACCGTCGATGGCGCAGAGAACGCGTGGCTCAGCCCCGAGATCGGCGATCTGTCCGCCGATCAGGCAATCGAGGCTCGGGTCGCGTCGAGCAGCGGTGACGAGTCCGCGTTGTACGGCGTGGCATGTCGCGCCGAGTTGGGCTCCGTCGGCTATGTCTTCCTCGTCGGCAGCGACGGGTACTACACGATCGGCCGGTTCGACGAGGGCGGCAACGGCAAGGCCATCGTCAACGCGAAGGGCACGAAGCGCACCGAAGCTGTCGACTCCCTCGGGGTCAACATCGTTCGGGGCGAATGTGTCGGGAAGAATCGGGTCTCGCTGACGTTGTTCGTCAACGGCGAGAAGGTTGCCTCGACAGTGGACAAGAAGCCACCGAAGAAGCTCGGCCGCCGGGCATTCGTCGTGACGGAGGTCGAAGCGGGCCTGAAGACGACCACGGAATTCACCGGGTTCGCGGTGCACGCACCCTGAGAAGGGCCATGACCCGAACCGCTCACAGTTGGCATCCCACTCGACTACGCGTTCTGGATCGCCGGCCTGTTGGTGTTCCTGCGACATCAACGATGGTGGACAGTCTGAAGCGGACGTGGGACCGTTCCGTAGCCCGCCGTCTCGACGGTGGGTTCCGATTGGCGTCGTTTCGGTCCTGGTGGTCTTCGGCGCAGGGGTGTTGAGTGAATGGTCGCAAGCGAGGAAGTTCTGGTCGATCCGGAGACGCTTCGGGCGGAGGTTCGGGACAAGTACCGCGCCGTCGCGCTCGAGCCCAATGCAACATTCCATTTCCACACCGGGCGACCCCTCGCGGCTCGGCTCGGTTACGAGACGGCGGTCGTCGATGCGCTTCCCGATCGTGCGGTCGAGTCGTTCGCTGGGGTCGGTAACCCGTTCTCACTCCGCCGGCTCGAGAACGGAGAGCGTGTCGTCGACATTGGTGCTGGCGCGGGCTTCGACTCGTTCATCGCGGCCAATCAGGTCGGCCGGACGGGTGAGGTCGTCGGCATCGACATGACACCTGAGATGCTCGCCAAGTCACGAGCGACCGCGGTCGAGATGGACGCCACGCACGTCGAGTTTCGTGAGGGGCTCGCCGAGCAGCTGCCGGTCGCGGACGGCTGGGCCGACGCGGTCATCTCGAATGGCGTCATCAATCTCTGCGCTGACAAGCGCGCTGTATTCGACGAGATCCGACGGGTGCTGCGTCCGGGCGGCGTGCTGCAGTTTGCCGACATCGCGAACGGCCGTCCCGTCCCACCCGAAGCACTGCGCGACATCGATTTGTGGACCGGCTGAATCGCCGGTGGGCTGCCCCGTGAGGGCTGGCGACACATGCTCCAACAGGCCGGATTCGTCGACATCGAGGTCGGCCCCGCCGTCGATACCTTCGGCGACGCCGTCGGCGAGGACAAGGCCCGCGCGTTCGAGGTCTTCGGCTACGCCTTCATAGCTCGGCGGCCAAGCTGAGCGAGCCAACATTGCGCTGGAGTTCTTCGCCGGACACTCACGGTCACTCAGGGTTGCTCATCGAGCTGATTACGTTCGCGACGGAGAAGTCAGGGGTTCAAGTCCCCTCGACTCCACTCTTCTCTTCGTGCCGATCCCTGCGCGGTCGACCCACCCCGATCCGTTCCACTCGGGCCCGCAGGTCGTCGAGCCGACCGGGGTCGGCCTTCATCGCGGTGCGGGTCGCGCCGCTCAGCATCCCGAGCTGCAGTCGGGGCACGGCGGTCACGAGGGCGTCGCCACCCACCACCGACGCGGCCACCCCGATCGCCCGCTCGGCTCCCACCACGGTGGTGGAGGAGGCGAGCAGCTCGGCGACGTCGGTGGCGAGCAGCAGGTCGGAGGCGGCGAGCTCGCTGAACCCGAAGTCGATGATCCACGACTGACCGTCGTCGCCCAGGAAGACGTTGGCGAGGCGCAGGTCACGGTGGGCCACTCGGTGCCGCCGCATCAGCGCCAGCTGCTCCCAGATCCCGGCGAGGGCAGCGTCGGTCATCTGCTCCTCGGCGACCCGGTCGAACGACTTGCCCGCGATCTGCTCGTACGCGAGGACGAAGCCGTTTGGCTCGGCCTGCGCGAATGCGACGAAGCGCGGCGTGCGCACACCCAAGTCGCGCACCGCGAGCGCGACCAGAGCCTCGTGCTCCACCGTGCGACGCAGCGACGCGTCGGCCTTCTCGTCGCCGAGGTCACGGGGCGCGAGCCGCCGGTAGGTGCGGAACATCAGGTCGGCGCTGCGCTCGTCGGCACCGAGGGCCTTCACGAACAGCTGGGTCCCGTCGACGGTCGATCCGAAGTATGGCGACGATCCGCGTGCGTCGACGTCGGCCCGGTGCAGCTCGGCGAGGTCCACCCCCACCGCGCGCAACCCTGCGTCGATCGCCTCGATGGTCGGTCGCATCGATGGCGCACCGAGCGCGGCGCTCGCGAGCGCACCACCGAACCAGCCCGCCAGCAGCGCGATGATCACATCGAGGGCGATGTCGGAGCTGATGAACCAGACGACCGTGATGATCGCGACCAGGATCCACCCCCACCGTCGCCATCGCCGACCCACCCACGGCACCGCCGCACTCACCACGCCCGTCACGATCGCGACACCGATGGGGATCTCGTTCGGCTCGACGAGCAGCCAGGAGCCGTCGACCTTGGTGACCTGCCGGACGCCGTCGTCGACGATCGCCTCTCCGACCAGGAAGGCGATCACCGACACGACGAGCGCCAGCGCGATCGTGAACAGGTACCGCCACTCGCGCCGCCACAGCGCGACGACGAGACCGCCGCCGAGGAGCACCAGGATCAGCACCTCGGCGACGAGCGCGAGCGTGGTCACGAACCACTCGGGCAGCCGGTCCAACCCGCGCAGCAAGTCGGCGAGGAAGTCGGTGATCCCGTCGTGGAACAGGGCTCCGAGCAGCACCGTCACGAAGAGGAGCACGAACGCGACGACCAGGCGCAGGACGTCGGTCGGCGCCCAGGTCACGCGTACAGAGGGTCCGGCCACCGCCGAAGACTACGTTCGCCTGGTGTCGTGGGTCGCGATCGTGGGGGTGGCGGTGGGTGCCGGCGTCTTCGGCCTCTCGTTCCGCGCCGCCCACCAGCCCCACATCCCCGATGCCGAGCAACGGGTGTTCCGCGCGGTCAACGGCCTCCCGGGCTGGCTGTACTGGCCGTTGTGGCCGCCCATGCAGCTCGGCAACCTCGTCGTGGGAACGCTGGCCGGCCTGGCCGTCGCCCGCTACTACCGCAGCTGGACGATGGCGGCAGCGGTGGTGGTCGCAGCCCTGATGAAGCTGCTGGCCGAGCGCGTGGTGCACCGCTGGACCCGGCCCCTTCTCGCCGTGCGTCAACGACCGGGGACGAGCGAGCCGGGCGCCGTGCTGCGAGGCGGCGACGTGCCCGGCCACGGGCCGAGCTTCCCGTCGGGGCACGTGATCCTCGCGGTGGCGATCGCCTGCATCGTGGCGGTGGACATCCCCGAGTCGGGGGCGTGGCTCCCGTTCCTCCTCGCGTTCCTGGTGATGTTCGGCCGGGTCTACGTGGGCGCGCACAACCCGCTCGACGTCACCGCCGGCCTCGGACTCGGGCTCGTCGTCGGGTCGTTGGTCGCCGGGCTCCTCGTCTGACGGCGTCCCCTGCGATCGCCGTCGACCGGTAGTGTCGCCCCGCATGGGTCCACCGGACACCCCTCGCGGGGACGCGTACGAGGACCGATCACCCTTCAAGGCGCGCGGTCGACGGCCGTTCCTGCGGCGGACGTTCCCGGTTTCTCAGGCTGTTTCGAGGGAGTACCTGCGGCGAGACGTCCGTCCGGACGCGATTGCGGGGATCACCGTCGCCGCGCTGGCCATCCCGTCTGCGATGGCGTACGCAGAGCTTGCCGGGTTGTCACCGGTCGCAGGTCTGTATGCACTGCTTCTCCCCGTGCTCGCCTACGTCGTGCTCGGGTCGTCGCGCCAGATCGTGATCGGGCCCGAAGGGACGTTGGCGTTGCTCCTGGTGACGTCGCTCACCCCGATCGCGTCGGACGGCGACTATGCGGTGCTCGCAGCGATGGTCGCGGTGTTGGTCGGCGGGATCTCGCTCGTCGCACGTCTCGTGCGGCTCGGCTGGATCTCCGACTACTTCTCTCGAGCCGTGCTCATTGGCTACATCCACGGTGTGGCGGTCGTGCTGGTCATCGGGCAGCTCGGCAAGCTCTTCGGCGTCTCGATCGACGCCCAGGATCCCCTGGAGCAGATCCGCGAGTTCTCCAGCGAGCTGGGCACCGTCGACGCGATCACGACCGCGGTAGCCGTCGTGGCGCTGGGCGTGCTGCTGCTCCTGCGTTGGAAGGCGCCTCGACTGCCGGGAGCCCTGATCGTGGTCGTGGGGGCGATCATGGCATCGGCAGTGCTCGACCTCGAAGGCGAGGGCGTGGCCGTCGTGGGGAACATCCCGTCGGGGCTTCCCGGTGTGTCGCTGCCGAACGTGTCGATCGGGAAGGTCATCGACCTGCTGCCGGTCGCGGTTGCGATCTTCGCCGTCGGGTTTGCCGACCATGTCCTCACCGCGCGGTCGTTCGCGGGCCGTCACGACCAGCACGTCGACGCGAACCAGGAGCTTCTCGCGTTCGGCGCCGCGAATCTCACCGCGGGCGTCAGCCAGGGGTTCCCGGTCGGCGCGAGCGGCTCCCGTACGGCCGTCAACGACCAGATGGGTGCCCGCACCCAGCTCGTCGGGGTTGTCTCGGCCGCGGTCGTCCTCATCGTGCTCCTCTTCCTCACCGCACCATTCGAGATCCTGCCCAAGGCCGCGCTCGGCGCCGTGATCGTCGGTGCCGCGATCGGCCTGATCGAGCCGGCCGCGTGGCGTGCGCTGATGCAGACGGGCCGAAGCCAGGTGATGATCGCGGTCGTCACCTTCGCCGGCGTCATCATCTTCGGGGTGCTCGAAGCGCTGCTCGTGGCTGTCGCACTGTCGATCATCGACGTCGTTGCACGCAGCGCCAAGCCCCACGATTCCGTGCTCGGGTACGTCGACCGGCTCGAGCGGTACGCGAACGTCACCTTCCACCCCAGCGCACGTATGACACCCGGCGTGCTCGTCTACCGCCTCGACGACCGCCTGTTCTTCGCGAACTCTCGGCACTTCAAGGCGCGGGTTCGTGAAGCGATCGCAGGTGCCGGTGCGCCGGTGCAGTGGTTCGTGTTCGACGCCGAAGGCGTCACCGACATCGACGCGTCCGGTGCCGAGGCGCTCGAACAGACCGTCGGCACGCTCGCCGAGCAGGGCATCACCTTCGTCGTCGCCCGCGCGAAGCATGACCTTCGCACCCGTCTCGACACGACGGGTCTGACCGCCCGGATCGGCACCGACCACATCTTCCCCACCGTCGACGCGGCAGTGGAGGCGTGCACCACCGAGCGCTGAGCTCCTCCGCCAGACCGTCGGACCGTCAGGTGTTCGGAGCGTCGGGAATCCTGTCGGCGCAGGCTTGGTAGACGTTGCCGTAGACGTGGTGCTCGCCCAGCTCGTCGATCACACCGTCGAGGCGCAGCACGTCGAGGACGGCGGGCTTGACCCGGGCCAGCCGGAGCTCGGCGCCGTAGTTGCGCGTGAGCGCGAGGATCTTCGAGATCTTCTCGGACCCCTGGGAGTCGATGAAGTCGACGCCCTCGCACGAGATCACCACCGTGTCGTAACGGGTCTCGGCCGACTGGGCGAGCTCGCGAAGGCGATCCTCGAGTGCGTCGGAGCTGGCGAAGAAGAGGCCGGCGTCGAAGCGCAGCACGAGAAGGCCGGGGTAGGTCTCGCTGTCGGGGTAGTTCTCGAGGTTGCGGAAGACCTGCGAGCCGGGCTCGCGTCCGAGCACCGGCATCTCGGGGTGGGCGTTGATGTAGACGAGCCAACCGAGCGAGAGCACGATGCCGATGACCACACCGGCGAGCACGCCCGCCGACAGGACCGCGAGGATGGCGGCGACGGCGATCCAGAAGTCGGCCCGGGCGACTCGCCGGAGCCGCCTCATCTCGGCAACGTCCATCATCCCGAACACGACGGCGTCGATGATCAACGCGCCAAGGACCGCTTTGGGGAGATCCGAGAACAGCGGCGCGAGGACGAGCAGCGTCAGCACGATCAGCAGGCCAGTCGTCAGTGATGCGAGCGGGGTCTTGGCCCCGGACTCGTCGTTGAGCGAGCTCGCCGACAGGCTCGTCGACACCGGGA
>JAWOIO010000013.1:0-5592 GCA_046484625.1 Acidimicrobiia bacterium | reverse complement strand
CATTTCCCGATCACTCACACGAGCTGAAGCATACGCGATAAGCTCATCTATCCAACTGTATCCAACCCCGTCACTAAACTGCTCCTTTCCCTACTACTCCCTGGACTCCAGCGAACTCAGGGGTACAAGATGGACGGCGCAGCAAACGCAACGACACGTCATGGACGCAACGGGACTGCCTGGACGCGGAGCGACGTCTTCCTAAACCGTGCGCCCAGGTTCGAATCCTGGCGGGGGCGCGTGTGCGCTGGTCAGAGCGTCGCGAATGTGACGCGCGGGGTCGCGATCATTCGGTTCGCGAAACCGACGCCGGCACGAAAGCCCGCAGATCAACACGGAGTCTCCCGGTCCGACGCTGAGTCGCTCCGTGCCATGATTCCGGCGAGGTATCGGGGGCCTGGGGGGACGGTGTGAGCGATCTACCGACTGGCACGGTGACGTTCCTGTTCACCGACCTCGAAAGCTCCACCCGGCTGTGGGAGGAGCACCCCGAAGCGATGCGGACCGCGCTCGCCCGCCACGACGAGATCCTGCGCGACGCCGTGGACGGGCACGGCGGCCACGTCGTGAAGACCACGGGCGACGGGCTCCACGCCGCATTCGCGACCGCCCACGACGCGATCCGAGCCGCGATCGAGGCGCAGCGTGACCTGTCCGACACCGACTGGGGGCCGATCGGCAACCTCGGCGTGCGGATGGGTGTGCACACCGGCGAGGCCGAGCTGCGCGACGACGACTACTACGGCACCGCGGTGAACCGCGCCGCGCGCGTCTCCGCTGCTGCGCACGGTGGCCAGATCCTCGTCTCGCACGCCACCGAGGAGCTCGTACGCGACGGGCTCGGCTCCGACGTGACGCTGCTCGACCATGGCGAGCACCGCCTCCGCGACCTTGCGAGACCCGAACGCCTCTACCAGCTCGGCGCGCCCGGGCTCCGCGACGAGTTCCCGCCGATCCGCTCGCTCGACGCATACCCGGGCACCTCCCCTCGCAGTTCACGTCGTTCGTCGGCCGCGACCGCGAGCTCTCCTCGCTCGCGAAGGCCCTCGACGAGAGCCACCTCGTCACGCTGACCGGCGTGGGTGGGGTCGGCAAGACACGCCTCGCGACCCAGCTCGCAGCCGAGGTGCTGCCCCACTTCGCCGACGGCGCGTGGTTCTGCGAGCTCGCGGCGGCCGACGACGAGGACGCGATGGTCCAAGTGGTCGCGGCGACGCTCGGCGTCCGCCCGCGCCCGGGACTCGAGCTCGACGAGAGCATCGCCGAGTTCCTGCGCGCCAAGCAGCTCCTCGTCGTGCTCGACAACTGCGAGCACCTGCTCGACGCGTCGGCGCGCCTCGTCGAGCTCGTCCTCCAGGAGTGCCCCGGCGTCCGCGTCGTCGCGACGAGCAGGGAGGGGCTGGCCGTGGAGGGTGAGCACGTCGTCCCGTTGCGGTCGCTGGCGCTCCCACCCAAGCGCTCGAGCGGTCAAGCGCTCGACACCGGCGCCCTCCAGCTGTTCGCCGACCGGGCCGCGGCTGCTCGGGACGGGTTCATCCTCGACGCGTCGAACGTGGCCGCGGTCACCGAGATCTGTCGCCGTCTCGACGGGATGCCGCTGGCGATCGAGCTCGCCGCGGCACGTGTCGTCGCGATGAGCCCAGCGGACATCGCGGCCCGTCTCGACGAACGGTTCCGCGCGATCGCCTACTGCGACGAGGCGCTCGCCGCCGCGCGCGAGCACGGCGACATTTGGCACGAGCTCAACGCGCTCCAGTTCGTGGCGATCACGTGCCTGCTCGGGGGAGCACCGGAGCGCGGCCGCCAGGTCGCCGACGAACTGCTGGCCGGGGCCCGTCGGCTCGGGAACAGCTACCTGATCGGGCAGGGCTTGTTCGACGCCGGTCTGGCGCGCGTCTATACGGAACCCGAGGTTGCGTTGGAGCTCTTCGATGAGGGGGTCACCTCGACGCGGGCCCGCAATGCGAACCTTGCCGGTCAGAGCGCGTTCTTCCGAGGTGTCGCGCATCTTCGGCTCCGTCAGATGCCCGAGGCGGCGCGAGCGCTGCGCGCCTCGCTCCTCTTGCACCAGCAGCAAGACGCCGACTTCTTCACCAGCACCGCCATCAGCATGGCTGCGACGCTCGTCGCCCGGAGCGCACCGGCGACCGCTGCGCAACTGCTCGCGGCAGCGAACGCATGCCCGCGTCGAGGAGACACTCGGCCTCGAAGCCTTCGCCGACGCGTGGGCCCGCGGCGCGGCGATGGGTATCGACGAAGCCGCAGCCCTCGCCCACGACGAGCTCGGGAAGATCGAGGCCTGACGCACGTACGACGACGCCAATGCCGCGATCAACCCACTCCTCGCCGGGGACGAGTCTGAGGCGCTCGACAACGATTGACTCTTTCCACGATATGACTACTATTCTGGTCATGTCGGACCTGACGCTCCCGCTCTCGGAGATCAAGAAGCGACTCTCGGAGGTCGTCGACGGCGTCGAGGAACGCCACGACCGGGTCGTACTCACCCGCAACGGCCGCCCCGCGGCAGTGATCCTCAGCCCCGACGACCTGGAATCACTCGAGGAGTCCCTCGAGATCCTCTCGAACCCGAACGCCATGCGCGAAATACGCGCCGCAGAAGCTGAGATCGACCAGGGCGCGTCGCTCACGGCTGACGAGCTCCGCGCCAAGTACCTGGCGAAATGACCGCGTGGTCGCTGCAAGTCGCGGCCTCCGCCGAGCGCACCCTCTCGCGACTCCCTGAGGGTGTCGCCGCGGCGATCGTCGAGTTCCTCGTCGGCCCGCTGCTCGAAGCTCCCGCGCGAGTCGGCAAACCCCTCCAGCGTGAACTCGCCGGCTACCACTCCGCCCGACGGGGTGCGTACCGCATCGTGTACCGGATCGTCACCGAACACCACGTCGTGCGAGTGGTCCGAATCGAGCACCGCGCCGACGTCTACCGCTCCCGCTGACTCCGGCCACGACGATCAGGACGCCAGACTCATCCCTACCGATATCCCTACTACTCCCTGCACTCCAGCGAACTCAGGGGTACAAGATGGACGGCGCAGCAAACGCAACGACACGTCATGGACGCAACGGGACTGCCTGGACGCCGAGCAACGTCTTCCTAGACCGTGCGCGCAGGTTCGAATCCTGCCGGGGGCGCTTGCAGAACTGCTGGTGAGAACTCTGCGGGGCTCCGGTGTGACGCGCCGGTCGGTCGCCATCCCTAGTTTCGTCCCTAGTTTCGGGGGCCGCTTCGACCGGCGTGCATCCTCCTTTCTGCACCCGTCAGTCTGGTCATCTGGTAGGGCAAAGCACACGCTGAGCCTCGAACCCCACAGGCCAATCGCGGTGTTCTGAAGCCGACGCGGAGCCGGTCCGTGCCATGATCCCGGCGAGGTATCGGGGGCCTGGAGGGGTGGCGTGAGCGATCTACCTACTGGGACGGTGACGTTTCTGTTCACCGACCTCGAGGGTTCGACGCGCCTGTGGGAGCAGCACCCTGAGGCGATGCGTGCGGCGTTGGCCCGCCACGACAGGATCCTGCGCGACTCGGTCGAGAAGCACGACGGTCACGTCGTCAAGACCACGGGCGATGGTATCCACGCAGCGTTCGCGACCGCGCACGATGCGGTGGCCGCGGCGGTAGCGGCGCAGGAAGCGCTCGCCTCGGAGGAGGCTCCAATCCATCGGTTCGTCAAACCGATGCGCGACGGGAGCTCTACACTGCCCACCGAGATGTCGACCCCACACCCCGAGCCCGCGCCGGATGAGAGCCTCGAGATTCCCATCGATGAACTGCTCCGGGGCGGCCGGCCGCACCCGCCCTACGGCGAGCAGGTCATCGATGATCTCACCTCCGAGGAGGCCGAAGCCTTCCTCGACGGGGTCCTGAACTGACCGTGGCCGACCCGCCAGGCCGGGGACCCGTCGTCGTCGACACCGACGTCTACAGCGCCCGACTGATTCCCAACTCGACACTCGCCCGCCAATACGAACCGCTCCTGCTCGAGGCCCGCCTCGGCAAGCCGACCCGGGTCGCGAATGACGCCGACATGCACGGGCTCGCCGTGATCTCCGGCAACGCGCTCGAGCTCATGATCACCCTCGGCACCGGACTCGGGACCGCGTTCTTCCTCGACGGTGTGCCAACCCCTCACCTCGAGTTGGCCCTCATGCCGTTCCACGGGAGCGGCACGTTCCAGGACCACCTCGGGAACGCAACGCGCCGCCGCATCGGGAACCGCCGCTGGAGCAAGCGGGTCCTCGAAGCCGTCGAGATGTTCGACGCGCTCCTGCACTTCGATCGCCTCTACGTCGGCGGAGGCAACGCGAAGAAGCTGCGGGTCGACCTCGGTCATCGCGCCGTGCTCGTCGACAACAACGCGGGCATCCTCGGCGGGATCAAGCTCTGGGATCTCGACACCGTCACGTAGCTGGCACCGGCCACGCGAGGGACCTCGCCGGCCCGCTGGCCGAGGGCTGCGGAGCATCCAACCTCACCCACAAGGAGTGAAGGAAATGAACGAGATCATCGAGGCACGCGAGGTGACGCAGGAGACGTACTGCCGAGCTGAAACGGACCGAACCTTCTCCAACGCATCGCAGCTGACTGGCGGCGTCAACAGCATGTTCAGCTTCCGCAATGTCACGCCGCTGGACAGCCAAACGGTCGTTCGGATGAACAAGGACACGCTTTACACGTTGGCCTTGGTGGACACGTCCCAGGGTGCCACCATTGCGGTGCCTGAAATGCCGATGGGCCGCTATTTCTCCGTGCTGTTGCTTGACAACGATCACTATTGTCCGGGCGTCATCTACACCTCGGGCACGCACACACTGCCCCAGGACACCAAGTATCTCGCCATCAATGTTCGCATCCAACTGTTCCACCCAGACGACCCGGCGGAAATCGCGTTGGTGAACAAATTGCAGGATCAGTTTGTCATCAAGGCCAACAGCGCCGACCCGTTCCCGAAACCGCAATGGGACAAGACATCGTTGGCCGCACTGACCGCGGAATACAAAAGAGAGTTCGCGAAGTTCGATCTGTACCCGGACGGCTGGATGGGCAAGCGCGGAGAAGCGGATGAACAGACCCGCCACATCGCCGCTGCCGGGGCGTGGGGACTTTTCCCCAACGAGGACGCGGCGTACATCAACTACAACGGACATCTGCCCGCCGACATATGCCACACCGCCACCTACCAGGTGCCCGAGAACAATGCGTTCTGGTCCGTCACCGTGTACGGCGCGGATGGCTACATGAAGAGCGTGAACAACATTCTCAACGCCTCGAACACCAAGATGAGTGCCGACGGCACGTTCACGGTTCATTTCGGGTCGAAGGAAGCCTGCGGCGATGTGCCCAACCGCCTGGATGCCCCCGAGGGTTGGAACTTCCTCATGCGCATTTATCGCCCCGGCCAATCCGTCCTGAATGGCAGCTACAAACTGCCGGATGCCGTCGCCTGCCAATGAGCCGGCCGGAGATGAATCATGAACATGACTGCCGCCGATGGCCACTCCATCGCGGCTGGCTGAGATGACCTGGACCGCGTTCGGACAGTCGCTGCCGCAGGCGATCGGGATCGCGATCAGCCC
>JAWOIO010000197.1:0-6562 GCA_046484625.1 Acidimicrobiia bacterium | reverse complement strand
ACCGGGAACGCCCGGAGCACCCGGACCGTCATCCCGTCACGCACCTCGGCACTCGCCTTCGGGAGGACCCGGTCGTAGTCGCCGAGGCCGATGCGCTGCTCACCCAACATATCGGCGATGTTCGACACGCCGGTCTCGACCTGGAGCAGCCGTCCGTCGACGCGCACCTCGATGTCGGCGCCGCCGTCGAGCAGGACCTGGCTGCCGTAGTACACGGCGCCAGCGGTGATGGCCGCGAGCGCCAACATCACGAAGCGGCGGATCGGATGCCGGGTGTGGGTGGCCGCGCGCGGTCGGCTGCCGTTGGTCGGCCGATCCCCGCGCCGACCCGAGCCATCGCCCGACGGCATGACGAGATCGGCGACCTCGGGGAGGTCAGCGACGTCGGGGAGCGGCAACCACGCGCGGGCATCGTGCGGTTCGGCACGGGCGGGCGACGGGACGGCGGTGACGTCCCGGGCGGTGGGGGCCGGGACGCGGTCGCCCGGGGAGAGCAGCTCGTCGATCGACGGCAGGTCGCTCAAGTCCGGGAGCGGCAGCCACGTGGCGTCGTCGTGGGGCTCGGCCCGTCCGGGGCCCGGGAGTCCGGTCGCCGAACCCGCGACCACCTCGGCCGGCGATGCCTCGGTGACCGTCGAGGCGGCGTGGGCCGCGAGCAACTCATCGACCCCGGGGAGGGAGTCGGGAGCAGGGACCGGGAGCCAGGCGAGCGCGTCGTGCGGCTCGGCGCGTGCGGGCGAGTCCCGAACCGCGTCGGCGACGTGCGCGCTGGAGCGACGACCCCGGCGATGGTGGATGCGGCCGCGCGGGCCGTTGGACTCGCTGATGACCTCGGCCTCCGCTCCGACTGACTGGTCACGCCGCGCCCACAGGGATCTTGGCGCGTCGGGCTCGCCCCTCACGGTAGCCCCGCCGCCGCCGGCGCTTCCAACACCCTGGCCGCGTTCTCGGACGTACGGGCGGCGATCTCCCCCACGGGACGGCCCACGGCCTCGGCCAGGGCGGCCCCGACGACCGCGACGAGAGCCGGCTCGTTCTCCCGGCCCCGGTGGGGCACCGGGGCCAGGTAGGGCGCGTCGGTCTCCACGAGCATCCGGTCCAGCGGCGTCACCCGGGCGGCGTCACGGACATCGTCGGCCCCCTTGAACGAGATGATCCCGCTGAACGAGAGGTGGGCGCCGATCTCGACACATGCGCTCGCCTCGGCCGGGCCGCCGGTGAAGCAGTGGAACAGCGTGCGCTCGGGCACCCCCTCGTCGGCCAGGACGCGCAGCGTGTCGGCCCATGCCTCACGCGTGTGGATGACCAGGGCCCGGTCGAGCTGCTTCGCGAGACGGATCTGGAGCCGGAACGCCTCCTCCTGCGCGTCGGGCTCGGAGTGGCGGTAGTGGAGGTCGAATCCCGCCTCACCGATCGCGACGACGCCGGGGGAGCCGGCGAGGGCGACGAGCTCGGGCCACTCCTCGCCGAGCCTCGACGCTTCGTGGGGATGCAGGCCGACCGTCGCGCGCACGTCCGGATGGCGGGCGGCCAGCGCGATCGCCTCTCGCGACGTGGCCGCATCGGTCCCGACGACCACCATCCCCGTCACCGCCGCCGCGCGCGCCCGGTCGAGCGCCGCGTCCGGGCCGCCCTCGCATTGCTGGACATGGCAGTGGCTGTCGGTCCAGGTCACTGCCCGCGGGTCTCCGGCTCGAGTCGCGGGAAGAGCGGGTCTCCCTTCCGGAGCGGCGTGTCGACCGGGCCGAGTCCCCACGCCGCCGCCTCGGGCAACCGTTGCTCCTCGGGCGTGCCGGGGAGGCCGAGGCGGCTCCAGAGCTCGCCGGACGCGTTCGGGATCACCGGGGAGGCGAGGAGGGCGATCACCCGCAGCGCCTCGAGGCAGTCGCCGATCACTCCGGCGACCGCGGGATCCCCGGCCTTGTGGAGCTTCCACGGCTCCGTGTCCTCGATGAAGGAGTTCGCCGCGCCGATGAGGTCCCAGATCGCGCCGCACGCGCCCGCGTAGTCGAGGCGCTCGAGGGACGCGGTCGCCCCGTCGAAGGCGCGGGCGACCGCCCCGACGAGCGGGCCTTCCGCTCGATCGGACGGGGCCACGCTGTCGCAGTAGCCGACCGCCATGTTGAGCACGCGGTTCGCCAGGTTCCCGAAGTTGTTCGCGAGGTCGGCGTTGTAGCGCGCCAGCATCCCCTCGTAGCTGAAGTCGCCGTCGGGTCCGAAGCGCTGGTCCGCGAGGAAGTGGTAGCGGAAGCCGTCGACGCCGAACGTCTCCACGAGGTCGGCCGGGCTGATCTGGTTGAGCGCCGTCTTGCTCATCTTCTCGCCGCCGACGAGGAGGAAGCCGTGCGCGAAGACGCACTTGGGGAGAGCCTCTCCCGCCGCGAGCAGCATCGCGGGCCAGAACACCGCGTGGAAGCGGAGGATGTCCTTGCCGATGATGTGGAAGTCGACCGGCCAGTAGCGGTCGAACCGGGGACGGTCGTCGCCGTAGCCGATCGCCGTGCAGTAGTTGAAGAGCGCGTCGAACCACACGTAGGCGACGTGCTCGGGGTCCCAGGGCAGGGGGACGCCCCAGGTGATGGACGTTCGGCTCATCGAGAAGTCGCGCAGGCCCTGCTTGATGAACCCGAGCACCTCATTGCGCCGCGTCTCCGGCTGCACCGAATCGGGATGCGCGGTGTAGTGCTCGAGAAGCGCGTCCTCGAACGCCGAGAGCTTGAAGAAGTAGTTGTCCTCGGTGACCTTCTCGACGGGGCGCTTGTGGATGGCGCACAGGCCGTCGACCAGCTCGTCCTCGGTGTAGTACGCCTCGCACGACACGCAGTAGAGGCCCTCGTACGTCCCACGCTCGATGTAGCCGTTGTCGTAGATGCGCTGGAGGAACTCGGCGAACGCGCGGTGATGGCGCGCCTCGGTGGTGCGGATGAACTCGGTGTTCGTGATCTGGAGGAGGCGCCACGCCTCGCGGTAACGCTCGCTCGTTCGGTCGACCCACTCCTGGACCGAGACCCCCTGCTCCTCGGCGGCGCGCTGCACCTTGAGCCCGTGCTCGTCGGTCCCCGTGACGAACACGACGTCGTCCCCCCAGAGGCGACGCCACCGGGCCACGACGTCGGCGGCGACCGTGGGGTAGGCGTGCCCGATGTGCGGCGCGTCGTTCACGTAGTAGATGGGGGTCGTCACGTAGAACGGCGTGCTCATCGCGTCCACGTTACGACGTCGGCCGCGCCGATCGACTCCGCTATCCCGCTCCCCCGGACCGCGGAGCCCCCGGTCCGCCCCCGGGCGCCGGACGCGCCGCGAGCACGGCGGCATAGGCCCGGCGGCGCGAGACACCCAGGTCCTCGGCCAACCGATCGGCGGTCGCACGGGTCGACGCGCCCTTGGTGAGCTCTTCCCGTGCCGCGGCAGCGACCTCCTCGTCGGTCGCCGGCGCCGCCGCGGGGGCACCGGCCACCACGATCACGTGCTCACCGCGAGGTGGATGCTCGCCCGCGTGTCGGATCGCCTGGGCGAGGGTGCCCCGAGAGACCTCCTCGTGAACCTTGGTGAGCTCACGGGCGACGGCCACACGACGCTCCACCCCACACGCCGCGGCGAGGTCGCGCAGCGTCGCGCCAACCCGGCCCGGTGCCTCGAAGAGCACGGTCGTCTCCACGCGCGCCCCCACGTCGGACAGCCGCGCGCTCCGTTCCGCGCCCCTTCGCGGCAGGAAGCCCTCGAACGTGAACCGGTCGGCCGGGAGCCCGGAGACCACGAGCGCGGCGAGCAGCGCGCTGGGGCCCGGCACCACCTCGACGATCAGGCCGGCCGCGACGCAGGCGGTCACCAGCCGCGAACCCGGGTCGGAGATGCCGGGCATGCCGGCATCGGTCACGACCGCCACCAGCGCCCCGTCGGCGACCCTTTCGGCCAGATCGGTGGCCCGAACCGCCTCGTTGTGCTCGTGCACCGCGACGAGTCGCCCGTGCGCGGCGATCCCGGCATGCGTCAGCAGCTTCCGGGTCCGCCGGGTGTCCTCCGCCGCGATCACGTCGGCCGCTCCCAGCACCTCGACCGCGCGCGGCGTCAGGTCGCCGAGGTTGCCGATCGGCGTCCCGACCAGCACGAGTCGCCCCGGCACGACCACGGTGGGCTCAGCCATCGGCGGTGACCTCCAGCACGTCGCCTCGCTCGACCCGCCAGCGATCAGCAGCGCCGCCGGCCGCTTCGACCACGAAGCGGGAACGCAGCACCGGACGGGTGAGCCGGTTCGGGGGCACGTGCACGACGCGCAGGACGCGGCCGTCGCGATCGCAGAACAGCGCGTCGATCGGCACCCGCATCCCGAAGGTGTGGACCTGCCGACAGGGCCGGATCACGAACGCTCCTTCGACCTGCTCGCGTCCGATGAGCCCCCGTCGGCGAGCAGCCCGGGTCGCGGCGACCTCTACGGACGCCAGCACCTCACCGTCGCGTACCAGCCAGGGCATCGCGCGCACTCCCGCATCAGACGTTGAATCGGATCTCCACCACGTCGCCATCGGCCATCACGTAGTCCTTGCCCTCGACGCGAAGCGTGCCCGCCTCCTTGGCCTTGGCCCACGAGCCGACGGCCAGGAGCTCCTCCCAGTCGATGACCTCGGCCCGGATGAAGCCTCGTTGGAGGTCGGTGTGGATGACTCCGGCGCACTCCGGCGCATGGGCGCCGGCGCGGAAGGTCCACGCGCGGGACTCCTTGTCGCCCGTCGTGAGAAATGTCCGCCGGCCCAGGAGGTGGAGCGCGGCGCGGGCGAGGCGGGGCACCACGCTCTCCGGCACACCGAGGTCGGCGAGCAGCTCGGCCCGTTCGGCCCCCTGCGCCGCGACGACATCGGGATCGCCTTCGATCTCGATGCACACGGCGAGCGCGTCGTCGCCGAACTGCGCAGCGAGCGCGTCGGCGTCCTCGAGCTGGTCGATGCCGATGTTGACCACGACGAGCGCCGGCTTGTTGGTGAGGAGGAACGCCGGCGCGAGGGCCGCGCGCTCGGCCTCGGGCAGATCGGCCCGATAGATCGGCGTGCCGTCGGAGAGCACCGACTCGGCGTGCTCGAGCGCGGCGATCTCGGCCGCCAGCGACTTGTCGCCCTTCGCGGCCCGCTTCTGCTTGTACACGCGCGCTTCCACCGTCCCGAGGTCGGCGAGGATGAGCTCCTCCTCGAGGGCGGCGAGCTCGCGGGTCGGGTCGTGGCCCTCGTCGGCCCGGACGACGAGCATGATCGCGTCGGCGTCGCGGACGCTGCCGAGCAGTCGGCTGCCCAGTCCCTTGCCGGCCTCCGTCGACAGCCCCGGCAGGTAGGCGAGCTGCAGGGTCGCGGGCACGACGTTCTGGGACTCCGACATCTCGGCGAGGCGCTGGAGCCGCTCGTCGGGGATCGCGACCATGCCGAGCACCTTGTCGGACGCCGCGGCGACGTCCTGGCCGGTGAGCGCCGCGAACAGCGCGGTGTGGCCCGAGTCGGCGAGGCCCAGGAGGGCAAGGTGCTCCACGACCGCTGAGGATACGTTCGCGGCCACGACATCGGGGAACGAGCGAACCACGGGAGCATCGCCATGGCCGACCAGACGCTGCAGGACCTCACGGACCGCCTCGCGATCGAGTCGCTCCTGAGCGCGTACGCGTGGGCGCTCGACGCCCGGGAGTTCGACCGCCTCGACGACGTCTTCATGCCCGACGCCTTCCTCGACTACACGACGGCCGGTGGCATCAAGGGCTCGTACCCCGAGGTCAAGGCGTGGCTCAGCCAGATCCTCCCGACGTTCGCGGCGTACCAGCACCTGGTGACCAACAAGGAGGTCACCGTCGCCGGCGACACCGCGACGAGCCGCGCCGGCTTCTACAACCCGATGGGCCACGACCGCCCTGATGGGACGCGCGCGTACTTCTTCTGCGGCGGCGAGTACCACGACCAGCTCGTCCGTACCCCCGCGGGCTGACGCATCGTCAACCGCTACGAGAACACGGTGTGGATGGACGGAGAGCTGCCCAGCGCGCCGTCGGGCTAGCGGGTCAGCACCCGCCGGCGGTCGCGAGGTCGGCGCGCAGCGCGCCCGACCCCGGCTGGATGCCTGCGAGCGCGGTCGTGTTCGACTCGAGACGGGTCTCGACCTGAGCCGGGGTGTATTCCGGGCACTTCGCCAGGAGGAGCGCCGCCGCGGCCGACGCGAACGGTGTGGCCATGGACGTCCCCGACTTGACGCCGTAGCCGCCGGTGTTCAGCGTCGAGTCGATGGAGTCGCCCGGCGCGGCGATGTCGACGTTCGACCCGCGCTGGGAGTAGGAGGCCAAGCCACCCGCCTGTTGGGTGGCCGCGACCGAGATCACTCCGGCGAGCGCGGCCGGGTAGTTCGGCGCGCAGTTGCCGTCGTTGCCGGCCGAGGCAAGCACCACGACGCCCGCGGTCACCGCGTTGGTGACCACATCCTGAAGGGCCTGGCTGAAGTTGGCCCCGCCGAGGCTCATGGAGATCACCTTCGCCCCCTTACCCACGGCATCGTTGATCCCGTTGATCACGTCGGAGTACGACCCCGAGCCCTGGGC
>JAWOIO010000118.1:0-50295 GCA_046484625.1 Acidimicrobiia bacterium | reverse complement strand
GCGGGATCACCGTCGAAGGCGCGTGACGCTCGCGCGTCCGGAAGGTTCGCGAGGCGACCCGAAGACGTGAAGGTCGCGGACGCGGTCGTACCGAGGACCGCGTCGAGCAGATCGTCGGACGCCGATGGTGCCGGGCGCGCCGTCCCTGCGAGTGAGAACGTCCGGGCGGACGGAAGCCGTAGCGACCGGGCCAGTGCCGCCTCGCCGTCGCCCCGACCGGACTCGGCGAGCTGGCGTTCGCGGGTGAGCACGATGTTGACGCGCCTCTCGCGTTCCTCGTTCCCGGCCCTGACCAGGGTCCTCGTCGGTACCCGCACGACCTCGCGCACGCGGACGTCTCCGAGGCGAACCTCGGCGAGTCCTCCACCCGGGCCCGGAGCGCCATCGGCACCCAGCAGCTCGATCTCCAGCCTGTGCACCGTCCGTTCGGAGAACTTCACCTCCTGCCCTTCCGGGCTGCGCGACCGATCATCGAGATCGACGGTCACCGGCGCGCCACCGTCGAAGGTGAGTTGCACCGACGAGACGGCGGGATCGGCGCTCCCGGTGGCCTGCACGATGCCGATGCGATCGGTCCGCACCGGCGCGTCGGGGCGGATCACCAATCGCGTGTCCGACACACCGGGCGGCACGCGCCACACAGTCGTGACGTCGTCGTCGAGCGCCAGCGCCGGACGGTCCTCGGGCCGGTATCCCGCTCCGGTGCCGTAGACAGTCGCGTCGACCCTCGCGCCGCGCTGCTCGACGACCGTGCGATCGGCGTCGGTCATGCCGGGAACCTGGTCGAGCCGGTGGTCCTCGGTGTCCTCGACGAGGGGCCGCTGTCCTGCTCGCTCGGTTGCGCCGACGTCGCCGCGCAGGAGATCCCATCGTCGGGCTCGCCGCCGTGCGCTGTCCGTGATCACGAGATCGGCGTCGCGCTCGATCGAGGCGCGCAGCTCGCGGTCGTCGAGGGTGACCGCGTACTGGACGAGCTGGTCGCCGTCGAGCAACCCCGCGCTTGTCGCATCGACGATTCCGTCGCCGTCGCCGGACAGCACGACCGGCCGGCGACCGGACTTCGTGTCGACGATGGGCGAGGCATCGAGCACGGGGAACAGCGCGACGGCCGGAGGCCACGGCGCCCCCGTCGAGCCCAGCTCGAGCGCATCGAACAGCGGCAGTGCCGGGGCAGCCCGGTTCGGTGTGGTCGGGCCCAGCTCGACGGGAGCCCCGAGTCCGGGCGGCAACGGGTCCGTGAGCCAGCGCCAGAGGACGCGTGGCCGCGGGGTGTCGTATCGCTCGTACTCCAGGTCCGATCGCACGGCGATGGTCCCGACCCGGAGGATCCGGGCCATCGGCGCGAGGGCCGCCGCGTCGAGCGTGCCTTCCTGGACGCGACGGTCGAGCGCCGCGAGGAGGTTCACCGATGCCGGGGTGCCGTAGGCCAGCAGCTCGCGCGCGACGTACGGGCGGTCGATCAGCCCGGGGGTGACCGGCTCGACGCTGTTGCCCCAGCGGTACGCGGCGAACAGGGAACCCGGGATCTCGAGCACGCGAGTCTCGTTGCCCTCGGCATCCAGCGCCGTGGCCGCGTCCTCCCAGTACCGCGGCACCGCTTCGGGACGCTCGAGCCCATCCGCGAGGTAGCCGTGGCGCCAGACGGGAGCGAACCCCACGACCACGCAGCCGACCACCGTGCCCGCCACCAACACGCGAAGCCGCGGCCGCGTCGCCAGCGCCCCGACACCCGCGGCCACGAGCCCCGCCAGCCCGAGGACGATGACGGGGACGACGCGTGGTGTGTTCCGCAGTGCGAGACCGAACGCGGAGCCGTTGGCCAACGACTTGAAGAGCGATCCGACCGGGCTCGGGTGGTCGTAGGGCCATGCGCCGACGCCGGCCAGGACGCCCACGACCACGAGGACGACGAAGAAGGCGCGGTGGCGCCAGCGCAGACAGGCGGCGGCCGCGAGTGCGAGGAGTGGCACGCCGAGCGTCGCCGCGGTGAGCAGCTTCTCGGTGCGGTAGTCGGCCGCCTGCACCAGCCATGGCCCCAGACGGTCGGATCCCGACAGGAACCAGTTCCCGAACCCTCGCAACAGGTCGGCCGGGAGCGTCGAACCCGAGACCCGCGCCAACGTCTCCGTTGCCTCGAGGACGGAGAAGCCGTACCGGGCCTGCAGCGCGAGCCCGACCGCCCACCACAGCGAGACGCCGAAGGTGAGCACGGCGATACGGCCCGCGGTCGCCGCCGCGACACCGATCGATGCCCGCCGCTGCGCGACTGCAACGACGAGCCACAGGAGTGGCGCGAGACCCACCAACAGGAACGAAGACGCATTGATGGAGCCGGCTGCGAGCGCGATCAGGGCGAAGAGGGCCGGATCCCGCCAGCCGCGTCGGGCCAGCGCCCGCGCCGTCAGCCCCACGAGCCACGGGAGCGCCGCCCAGGGGAGGAGGAGCACGGAGATCCGAGCGGTGAATGCCAGCTGGTAGGGCGTCAGCATGTACACCAGGGCGCCGACGAGCGACCCGGCGCGGCCGGCACCGAGCATCGTGAGCAGCCAGAGCGCGCCGAGCACGGCGACGAAGGAGATGCTGCCCATCCAGAGGCGTTGCGCGACCCAGTCGGGCACCCCCAGCTGGTCCATCGCCCAGTAGTACGGGCCCATCGGGAAGAGGTATCCGATGTTCTGGTGGGGAACGGTGCCCGTGCCGAGGTTGTCGCTCCACAGGTACGCCGAGCGCGCGAGCAGGCGACCGGGGTCCAGGTAGAGGTATGGCTTCGTGTCGGCGCTGAGGTTCCCGGGCGACGAGACGAGGAACGGAACGTAGGACAGGAGCGCCAATCCGAGGACTTCGAGCCTCCGGAGCCTCGACGCACTCCCCGTCATGGACTCCGCGCGATCATCGATCCCTCGCCGCCGCGTGCCGTCATCCGGCGCGGTAGACGGTCAGGCCCTGTGGCTCGAAGATGTCCAGGTCAGGCAGCACCCGGAACTCGGGCGGCCGCGACTCTGCGAGGGCACCCGCGATGTCTTCGCACTTCCCGGCGACGTTGTTGTACCCGGGCGCGGCCACGAAGTAGACCGTCGCGTCCCCAGCTTCGCGCAGCACACGTCGGGCGAAGACCGCGGGATCTGCGGAATCGATGCGCTCGCGATAGTCCACCCAGTTGATGCGTTCGGGACGAGCGAGATCAGGGAAGGTCACCTGGCGTAGGTCTTCGCCCGCAAGCAGTCGGCTGGCACTCGGTCCGATCTGGTCCGGGCAGTAGACGACGAGGTCGCCGGGCCGGGCTTCGGCCCGGATGACGGCGGTCGACTCGGCGGCCTGTGTGCGCAGCTCATCGATGTTGCGCGCGGCCCCCCAGAAGCCCAGGAGCACCACCACGACGAGCACCCCGGCGCGAACCCGCCGGTCGCCGAAGGCCGTGAGACCGTAGGCGACGAGAAGTACGAACAGCGGGAACACGACGGACGCGTAGCGGCCCTCGAACGCCGTGCCGGCCGCCCACGACGCCGTGAGCCCGAGGAGGAGTGTGCCGAGCGCGGCCGCGCCCTCCCAACGGACGGCGGGCCGGCTGTGCAGGTCGAGCTCGATGCGGCGTTCGTCCAGCGCTCGCCCGAAGACCGCCAACAACGGGAGCAGCAGGAACGGGAGCAGCAGCAGGAACGCCTCGGCATGGTCCGCACCGCCCACGAACGAGATCATCGCGGCGGCTGCACCGCTCCAGGGCACGACCGGATCGCCCCACGGCGTCCCCGTGTGGGCGAGCTGGTCCAAGAACGTCGGCAACCACGGCACGAACGTGAGCCCACCCACCGCGATCGCGACGAGTACCCGAACCGACGCTCGGTGGACTTCGTCGGGACCCCGCCAGACCGCGACGATCAGCCCGAGCCCGACGACCGCGATGACGTAGAGGCACCAGTACTGCGTGTAGACGAGGAGTGCCGTGACCAGTGCCACGACTGCGAGCCGCGCGACGCTCGGGGATTCGAGCGCGCGACGAAGTGCGAGGTAGCCCCAGAGCACGAGGAACGCGACGAGCGCGTACATCCTCGACTCGGTGGCGTAACGGATTGCGTAGGGCGACGACGCGAGCACCAGCACTGCCGCCCAGGCCACAGCTCGCCCGCCCAGACGCCGTCCGGCGAAGTAGGCGAGTGGCAGCGTGGCGACCGACACCACGCCAGACATCGCCCGGACCGCGACGTCCCCGGTGCCGAACACATCGGTCCAGAGATGCAGCAGGGCGTAGAAGAGGGGCGGTGCCCCGTCCTGGCGGAGCGCATCGCCCAGCTCCGAGAGCGGCAGCCGCGCGATGTTGACCGAGAGCGCCTCGTCGAACCAGAGCTCCGAGCTCGCGACGAACCGATACACGACACCCAGGACGACCGCGGCCCCGACGGCGACCGCCGCGTACGGTGAAACCCGGTCGGTCCCTTGCCGGGTCGCCCTCTCGTCGGTGCTCACGAGAGCGACACGCTAGACGGGGTCAGCTCCCGACGGCCCGCGCGAGGTCCGCCGCCTTTGTCATCAATCCGGGGACGATCGCGCCGAACGCCTCGATCTTCGGGTTGTCGAGTCCGCCACTCTTGAATCTCGAGTACTGACCCTCGAGGACGATCGCGAGCTTGAAGCCGGCAAGGATCTCGTAGTAGTCGATGTCGTCGGTCGGACGGCCGCTCACCTCTGAGTAGTGGGCGAGAAGCTCGGCGCGAGTCGGCATTCCCTCCATCGGCACGTAGCCGGCATCGCCGAAGTCCTGGCCGTCAGCCGGCCAACCGCTGATGACCCACCCGAGGTCGAGCAACGGATCGCCGATCGTGGTCATCTCCCAGTCGACGATGGCGGCGAGGCGGGCCGGCGCCCCGTGCGCGTACATCACGTTGGCGAACTGGTAGTCGCCGTGGATGATGCCGGGCTCGTACACGCGCGGCTTGTGCGTGCGGAGCCACGCGGCGACCTCATCGACGCCTTCGAGGTCGCGCACCTTCATCTTCTCGTAGTGCGAGACCCATCGATCGGCCTGCCGTTCGAGGAACCCGTCCGGCTTGCCGAACCCTTCGAGGCCCTTGGCCTTCCAGTCGACGCGTGCCAGGCGGGCGATGCCGTCGACGAGCTGGATGCCCAGACCGTGGCGCTGGGCATGGTCGCTGTGGAACGGCTCGGGCCAGGTGGCACCCATACCCATCGGCGACCAGCCGTCGACGTGACCCATGAGGTAGAAGCAGGCGCCGATGACGCTCTCGTCGTCGCAGGCCGCGATCGCCTCGGGATGCGGGACGTCCGTCCCGTTGAGCGCCTCGAGGACGCGGTACTCGCGCAGCATCGTGGCGTTGCGACCCTCGGGCACCGTGCGGGGCGGACGGCGGAGCGCCATCGAGTGCTCCCCGCGCTGGATCCTGAAGATCTCGTTCGAGGACCCGCCGCTGATGAACGTCGTCTCGACCGGTTCCCCCTCTCCGGGGAGGTCGCGCTCGTCCATCCAGCGGGCCAGCGCGTCGGCGTCGACGAGCCCGGCGGTGCGCTCGGTCTCGTCGACGTCCTCCCAGAGGGGCTTCGATCCAACCGAATCGGTCGTGTCGCTCACAGTTCCTCCGTCGTTCGATCGGCGATCAGTGTTGGGCGATCTCGTGCTCGAGCAGCGCGGCGAAGCGCTGCCGCGCCGCCGCTCGACGCTCGGGCAGGTGCTCACTCGGCCACAACCCTTCCGACGGCGAGTACTCCTTCAGCTTCTGACGGGCGATCGTCACCTTGTGCACTTCGGTTGGCCCATCGGCGATCCCCATCACCGGCATCATCGCCCACATGCCCATGAGCGGCATCTCGTTCGACGTCCCGAGCGACCCGTGGATGTGCAGCGCGCGGTACACGATGTCGTGCAGCACCTGTGGTGTCATCACCTTGACCTCGGCGATCTCGGTGCGCGCCTTGTGGCCGTCGGAGTTGTCGATCGTCCACGCCGCGTGCATCACCATCAGGCGGAACGACTTCAGCTGGATCCACGAGTCGGCGATCTTCTCCTGGATCATCTGCTTCTTGGCGAGCACCTCGCCCTGGGTCGTTCGTGACAGCGCGCGCTCGCACATCATGTCGAACGCCCGCTGGCACATGCCGACGGTGCGCATCGCGTGGTGCACCCGCCCGCCACCAAGGCGCGTCTGGGCGATCACGAACGCCTGACCCTCACCACCGAGGAGGTTCTCGGCCGGTACCCGCACGCCGTTGTACCGCACGTAGGCGTGCGACCCCTCGCCGTCGGCCTCACCGCCCAGTCCGACGTTGCGGATGATCTCGATCCCCGGCGTGTCCGTCGGGACCAGGAACATCGACGCGCCCTTGTACACCGGCACGTCGGGATCAGTGATCGCCATGACGATCGCGAACGCCGCGTAGCGGAAGTTCGAGGAGAACCACTTCTCCCCGTCGATCACCCACTCGTCGCCGTCCTTCCGGGCTCGGCAGGTGAACTGCTGGGGGTCGGAGCCGGCCTGTGGCTCGGTCATCGAGTAGCACGACACGATCTTCGAGTCGAGCAACGGCTCGAGGTACTGCTTCTTCTGCTCGGCGGTCCCGTAGTGGGCGATGATCTCCGCGTTGCCGGTGTCGGGTGCCTGGCAACCGAACGCACTCGGTCCCCACGACGACCGACCGAGGATCTCGTTGATGAGCGCGAGCTTGAGCTGGCCGTAGCCCAGCCCTCCCAGGTCCGGCCCGAGGTGACAGGCCCACAGCCCCTGCGCCTTCACCTGCTCCTGCATCGGTGCGAGCACCTCGGAGTGCACCGGGTGTGTCTTGTCATAGACGTAGTGGTGTGGGAACGCGAGGTCGAGTGGTTCGATCTCGCGCTCCATGAAGTCGCGCAGCCAGTCCAGCTTCTCCTGGAACTCGGGCTCGGTCGAGAAGTCCCATGCCATGTCGTCGTGCTCCTGTGTACGGTCGCCGTGCTCGGAAACGGTGCGCTCAGGCCGCGAGGACCGCGGCGTCGTGTCGGGTGCCCGTCCCCCCCGTCGGGAGGTCGACCTCGTGCGGGCTGAGGTGCACGCGGGCCCCGACGAGCTCGCGCACCTCGGACTCGAACAGCCAGTGCTCGTCGGTCAGTCGTGCGTATGCACGCGCCCCGTCGCCGATGTCGCACACGAGGACCGCCCACTCCGGCTCCCCGTCGCGTCCATGGACGACCGAGTATGCGGCGACGGTCGCCTCCCCGTCATGGCGCGCGACGATCGTCGCCGCCGGGACGGCGTCGAGGCGCTCCTGGACGGCTGCCTGCTCGGGAGGTGTCACCGGGCCGGGCTCGGTGCTGTAGAGGCCGTAGACGTGCTTCGTCATGTGCATGCCGACGCCGCTCACGAGCCCGTAGGAACCCGGGTCGGCCCGCAGCGTGTCGGCCATCGTCGCGATCGAGTGGGTCATGTAGTTGCTCCCGGCGCCGCCGTGGTACGGCAGGCCACCCGTGACCGTGAGCGCCCGCTCGTCGTCGTCGTCGATCCCGAGCGCGTCGCGCGCGAAGTTCACCGAGCTGGCGAAGCAGCTGTAGAGGTCGAGGTGCGCGACGTCGTCGACGCCGATCCCGGCGCCGCGCAGCGTCTCGGTGCTCGCCGCCGCCATCGCCGGCGACCGCCACAGGTCGGGGTGTTCGGCGACGTAGACCGGGTCGGTCGCGTAGCACCAGCCCCGCAGGTAGACCCGCTGGTCCTGCGGGACGCCCAGCGCGTCGGCCCGCTCGTGGCTGGCCACCAGGACCGCGGACGCCATGTCGACGTCCATGATCGACACCATGTACTTCGTGTACGGGTAGCCCACCATCCGGTTGCCGGGGTGCGCCTCGATCACCTCGTCGGCGTTGCGCGCGATCGGGAACCAGGCGTCGGGGTTGGACCCCGCGACCTCCGACAGGGCCGCCATCGTCCGACCCAGCCGGATCCGGTACTCGGGGAGCGGGATCCCGAGATGCGCGCGTCGAGCGTTGTCGAAGACCGCGAACGTGAGCCAGGCCTGCATCAGCTCGTGGGCGACCTCGGAGGGGTCGAACGGTGCCTCCCACGGGAACGGCCGCCGCTCGTCGGGCTTGAAGGAGTACGGGTAGCGCTCGCCCCGCTTCTTGTACCGGCGTTGCGTCGCGAGCGCCTCTGCGCCGGTCACGAGCGCCAGGTCGGTCTCGCCCTCGAGGATGCGCGCCGCCGCGTCCTGCACGAGCACCTGCGGCGTCGTCCCGCCGATCCCCGAGTAGTTCGAGCGCCTGGTGTCGGCGCCGATGCGCTCGGCGAGCCGCGCGGTCGGGTCGTCGTACTGCCACGTCTGGCAGTAGACGATGTCGATCGAGTCGAGCTGCTCGAGCACCGACGAACCGGGGCCGGCGTCGTCGGCCGCCGCGCGCGCGACGTGCTCCCACATCTGGAGCGGCTCCGGCGCACCCCGCTCGCCGACATCGTCCGGGTGCCAGGTGAAGCGACCCGTCCCGATCAGGCACGGGCTTCGGGGATCGGTCACCACCGCGGTGCGCTCACTTGCTCTGCCAGTTCGGCGGGCGCTTCTCGGCGAAGGCCTTCGGCCCTTTCTTGGCATCCTCGGTCTGGAAGATTCGGCTCGAGAGCTTGCTCTCCTTCTCGAACGCCGTGCGCAGCTCCTTGCCGAGCCCTTGGAGCACCTCGGCCGCGGCCGCGACGAGCTCTGTTCCCCCGCCTTCGTTGGCCGCGGCCTCGGCGTCGGACGCCGCTCCCGCGAGCAGGTCGTGCAGCGCGCGCACCGCAGCCCGGACGCGCTGCACCTCGTCTTCGTCGTGGTACAGGCCCTGCAGTGCGCTCTGCTTCGTCGCCTGCACCGCCAGCGGTGCGTTGGCGATCATCCGGCGGGCGTACTCGCGCGCCGTGTCGAGGAGCTGCTCGCGTGGGACGACCGCGTTGAGGAGCCCCATCTCGTAGGCCCGCTCCGCGGGGATGAGGTCGGCGCAGAGGAGGAACTCCATCGCGAGAGGCCACGGGATCTGGCGCGGGAGGCGCACCGTGGTGCCCCCGCCCGCGAAGAGCCCCCGCTTGGGCTCCATGACCGCGAACTTCGCCTCCGGACAGGCGATCCGGATGTCGGTACCGCCGAGCATCTCCATGCCGCCCGCCGTGCAGAAGCCGTTCACCGCGGCGATCACGGGCTTGTAGAGCGGGACGTTGCGCAGGACCGCACGGACCCCGTCGTCGAGGCGGAAGCCGTTGATCTCGGTGATCCCCTCCTCCGCGATCTGCTTCTGGAGCTTGGTGATCTCCGGGACGTACTTCTTGAGGTCCGCACCCGCGAAGAACGACTCCTCGACGCCGGTGATGATCGCCACCCAGGCCTGGTCGTCGGCAGCAAACCGGTCCCAGGCCTCGCGCAACGCCTTGAAATGCTCCATGTCGGCCGAGTTGCGGGCCTCGGGCCGGTCGATGGTGATCAGGACGACGTGCTCCTCGTCCTGCTCGTAGTGGATCGGCATCGACGAGCGCCCCCTCGATCACGGCCCGTCCGGGCCGACAAACCTGACACCATAGTCAGGGAACTCGCGGCCCGGCCCGGCCCGGCGCCAACCTGACGCACGTGTCACCGTCGTGCGATGATCGCCGCGTGCCCACCCACACCGCGCTCGTCACCGCGCCGTTCCGGGGTCCGGGGCTCGACACGCTCCGCGGCCTCGCCGACGTCGTCCTCGACCCCTGGATCGACCACACGCCGCTGCGCATCCTGAACGGCGAGCAGCTCGCGGCACTCGTGGAGGAGACCGGCGCCGACCTGCTCGTGGTCGAGTCGGACTCGGTGAAGGGCCCGGTGCTGGATCTCCCGCTGGTCGCGGTCGGCTCGTGCCGGGGCGATCCCAACAATGTCGACGTCGAGACCGCCACGGCCCGGGGGATCCCGGTGCTGCGCGCTCCGGGCCGCAACGCGGACGCGGTCGCGGAGATGACGATCGCGCTGCTCTTCGCCGTCAACCGCGGGGTCGTCCGCGCCGACGCCGACGTGCGCGAAGGCGCGGTGTTCCGCGACGGCACGATCCCCTACCAACGATTCCGCGCCTGGCAGCTCGCCGGTCGCACCGCGGGAATCGTCGGGCTGGGAGCCGTCGGGCGCGCGACGAGATGGCGATTCGAAGGTCTCGGAATGCGGGTGATCTCGTTCGACCCGTACGCCGCCGATGCCACCCACTCGCTCGACGACCTCCTCGCGGAGTCCGACGTCGTCTCGCTCCACGCGGCGGTCACTCCCGAATCCGCGGGCCTGATCGGCGCGGCGCAGCTCGCGCGGATGAAGGAGGGCGCGATCTTCTTGAACTCCGCCCGCGCCCAGCTCCACGACACTGATGCCCTGGTCGATGCATTGCAGCGCGGCCATCTCGCCGGTGCCGGGCTCGACCACTTCGTGGGGGAGAACCTCCCGGTCGACCACCCGCTCTGCGCGATGGACAACGTCGTCCTGACGCCGCACATCGGCGGCGCGACCTATGACACCGAAGCCAACCACTCCATGCTCATCGCCGACGGGCTCGCGAAGCTCCTCGCCGGCGGTCGGCCCGACAACCTCGTGAACCCGGAGGTCCTCGATGGGTAAGGACGCGCTCACCGCCCAGGAGACCAAGGAGCAGGTCCTCTGGGTGGCCCAGGAGATGCTGCGGTCCGGCCTCGTGGAGGGTACGGCCGGGAACCTCGGCGCACGGCTGCCCGACGGGAACGCCGTGCTCACGCCGTCGTCCCTCGACTACCTCGAGATGACGCTCGACGACCTGGTGGTGTGCGACCTCGACGGCAACGTGCTCGCGGGCGACCGCAGCCCCACCACCGAGAAGGCGCTGCACCTGTCGGCGCTCCGCCAGCATGCCGACATCGACGCGACGATGCACTGCCACGCCAAGCACGCGACGATGTTCGCGCTCGTGCGAGAGCCGATCCCCGCCGTCATCGAGGAGTTCGACGTGTTCGTCGGCGGCGACGTCGAGGTGGCCGAGTACCGTACGACGGGCACCGACGAGCTCGCGGACGAGGTCGCGTCGAAGGTGGCCGCGAGGGCGGCGGTGCTCATGGCCAACCACGGCTTGTTCGCGGTCGGGAAGACGCCCAAGGATGTGCTCCACATCGCGTCGCTCGTGGAGCGGACCGCGGAGATCATCTGGGGCGCGCGAGCGCTCGGTACCGTCGTACCGCTGCCCGAAGAGGTCAACACGACGTTCTCCGGCTACTACCGGTACGGCCGTACCGGGAAGTTCTGACGAGACAGGCCCGCTAGGGCTTCCCGCGCGCGATCTCGGCGAGGAACGCGTCGTTGAAGCCCCGTGTCCCGGCCGTCGTGACCTCGAGCTCGTAGTGCCCGCCGCTCGGCGCGTGGTCGACGGTGAGCCGCTTGCTGATCTTGCCGTCGGCGACCTGGATCGCGACGTCCTTGCGGTCCCATTCGGCCAGCTGATCGAGCAGCTTGATCCCACCCCAGCTGTTCTTCGCCTCGAAGGCGTACAACTTCGCGGCGGTGAGCACGATCAGCGTCTGACGGTTGGACTTGAACATCGAGCCACGCGTGTTCAGCTCTGCGGCCTTCGTGTTCGCATCCTTCTGCTTCAGGATCCCGGCCAACCCCGAGATCTGCATGAGCCCCGCTGCGCCCCACGTGCCCGCAGGCTGCACGAAGCCGACCGCCACGATCGGTTCCGCAACCCTCGCCTGTGCCTTCTCCCGCACCGAGTCCGCGTTGTCGATCATCCCCATCACGCACGCCTCCATCTGCCTCGAACGCCCCATCGGGCCCGACCGATAGTGTGACGCGCCGTGGCGCGTGATGCACCCGAGCCCTTCGTCGATCTCCCGGCCGAGAGCATCGGGTTGCAGTGGCACACAGATCCGGTTGCCGTCATCAAGCGCACGGGGAACGGCGCATGAGCCTCGACCCGACCCGGCGCCACTTCTCACCCGAGATCGAGCAGATGTCGCGCGCCGACATCGAACGTCAGCGCGAGGAGAAGCTCCTCGGCGATCTCGTCCCGTGGTCGTACGAGCGGTCTGGCCTCATCCGCGAGACGTGGGACGCCGCGGGCATCACCCCGGCCGACATCTCCACGATGGACGACTACCACGAGAAGGTCCCGTTCATCGACAAGGACGCGATCCGCTCCTACCGCGACCGGCACGGCGACCCCTACGGCGGGCTCTTGTGCCTCGATCCGGCCGACCCGGCGATGAAGGGCATCTTCTCGGCGATCTTCTCCACGTCGGGGACGACCGGCGACCCGACGCCGGCCCCGTTCGCCGGGCGCGGGCCCAGCATGCTCGTCCGGGAGTTCTGGGAGCTGGGCTGTCGGCCCGGCGACCACTTCCTCCACTGCCTCTTCACCTTCCGCGGTCCGAGCATCCACGACACCATCCGCGGCATCGGCGCGACCCCCGTGTTCGTCGACCACCAGCCCGCCGACATCGAGCAGCTTCTCCGGTTCAGTCGAGAGCTGCGCCCCACCGGCTGGTACACGCTGTCGGGCCCGCTGATCATGATGATCGAGGAGGCCGCGGTGCGCACCGGGACCGACCTCCAGGACGCGTTCTCGTCGTACGAGGGCGTCGTCTTCGCGGGTGAGCCGCTCGGACCCCGCGCCCGGGCGCGGGTCGAGGAGTGGGGTCTGGAGCTCTACATCCAGACCAGCCTCGGCGACGTCGGGGCCGCCACCGAGTGCTCCGAGCACGACGGGTGCCACATGTGGGAGGACACCGCGTACATCGAGTGCCTCGACCCCGAGGGCACGACGGCGGTCGTCGACGGCCAACGCGGCGAGCTGGTGTCGTCGACGCTCATCGACAAGGTCGCACCCCTCCTCCGCTACCGCTCCGACGACCTCGTCCGGATCTCGCGCGAGACGTGCGGCTGCGGTCGTACCCACGGGCGGGTCTGGACACTCGGCCGCAAGGGGGACGAGATCGTCGTCGACGGCATCTCGGTGCTCCCCGGCGACGTGTGGGGTGCGGTCGAGAGCGTCGACGAGACCTCGGGACTGTTCCAGCTGATCCGCCCGGGACGCGAGGTCGACCGGCTTCGCCTCCGCGTGGGGTACGGCACGGAGGGCCCCGGTGGGCTCCCTGCGCTGCGCGCCCGACTCGAGGACGCGGTGGAGCGCGCCGTGGGCGTGCGCCCCGAGATCGACCTCGTCGAGCGCGACGTCCTGCTGCGCCAGGGTCCGCCGCACAAGATCCCGCGGGTCACGAAGCAGTGAGCACCCGATGACCTTCGCCGCCGCGTTCGAGGACCCGCCCCGGGTCTGGGGCGTCGGACGCGTCGTCGTCGGGAAGGACGTCGTGCCCTGGCCGGTCAGCGAGGCCGACATCGACGACGAGACCGAGGTCGCCACCGCACAGCTCTTGGCACTCGGGCTGGCAGCCGACGAGCTCGTCCTCATCGTCTCGCTGCTCTCCCAGGCGATCCACGTCGTGCCGTTCGAACGAGCCGCCGGACGGGTGGGCGCGCTCTACTCATCGGCCGACGCGTCGCGCTTCGACGCCTTCCGCACTGTCTCACTCGTCCGTCAGCTCCAGCCGACCGTGGTGCTCGGTGTCGACGCGGCCGTCCTCGACGGGCTCGACGACCTCGACCGGGATCCGGCGGAGGTCTTCGCTCCGGTACGGGCGGTCGTGGCCGTCGGCGGCCTCGCCGAGCAGCGCCTGCGCGAGGCCGGCCTCGACCCGGGTCGATGGCTGCGCCTCGGGCCTCTCAGCGCGATCCGGCTGTCCGGCGACGACGCGCTGTCGTACGACTCGGACCGCTGGCAGGTCGACGAGGCCGACGGCGAGCTGCTCGTCACCAACCGGGCCGACCGGTTGACCCCGTGCAACCGGTTCGCGACCGGGGTGACCGGGACCGTCCCCGCGCCGGGACGGCTCGAGCTCGCCGAGTGACCGCCCACCCGCTCTCGTTCGAAGTCAGCGCTTTCGGATCATCGTGAGGCCGTCGCCCAAGGTCAGGATCACCGACTCGACTCGTTCGTCGGCGGCCACCTTGTCGTTGAACGCTCGGATCGCCTGGGTGTCGTCGTCGTCTCGCGCCGAATCGATCACGCCACCCGACCACAGCGTGTTGTCGACGAGGATCACACCGTTGGGCCGCAGCCGGAGCAAGAGCTCCTCGTAGTACGAGGCATACCCGACCTTGTCGGCGTCGATGAAGGCGAGATCGATCGGCTCGTCGGTCGGGAGCGCACGCAACGTCTCGATCGCCGGGGCGATCTGGAGGTCGATCGACCCTTCGACCCCGGCCTTGGCCCAACCTTCGCGTGCGATCGCGGTCCACTCCTCGCTGACGTCGCAACACAGGAGTCGACCACCCTCCGCCAGGCCGCGCGCAATCGAGAGTGCTGAGTAGCCAGTGAACGTCCCGACTTCGACGGCACGGCGGACACCGACCACCCGCGTGAGCATCGTCATGAACGCGCCCTGCTCCGGCGAGATCTGCATGATCGAGAGATCGCCGATCCGAGTGCGTGTCTCCTCGATGAGCCAACGCTGGACGTCGTCGATGGGCTCGACGTGTTCGATCAGGTACGCATGGATCTCGGGCGAGAGGAAGAACGACTTCGGATGGTCAGCCATCTACCGCACCCTACCGACGTGCCCGCCGACCGTCCGTCAGGACCGCACGCGGCGCCGAACTCCCTGGACCACGACGTCGGCTGCGAGGAGCAGGACACCGAGCCACGTCACCCCGGAGATCGCGTCGAAGTTCGCGGGCCAGGTGCCGATCGTCGGGTAGTCGTGGGTGCCCTGTTGCGCCACCACGTAGACGACCGAGACCGCGAGCGCGACGACCGCGCCGATGGTCAGCACGGGCCGGGCTCGGCCCCACCGCAGAGACGCCGCGGCCGCGATGCCGACCAGGAGGCCGACCCACGGTCGTGAGACGGCGCCGGCGACAACGGCGACCCCCGCGCCCACCCCCGCGGCAAGACGCCACGAGGCATCGAGACCGGACGTCGCGAACGGGGACATCCACGCGAGCCCGCCACGATCGGCCTCGGCGTCGGCGAACACGACGCCACGCCGGCGCAAGACAAGCACGAGGCACAGCAGGACCCCGAGCGCCGACAGCCCCAACGCCCACCAGATCGTCCTTTGTGGGGTCCATCGCAGCTCCACCGTGAACGTCCCGGCCGCATTCGGCCGGATCTCCCAACCGTTCGCGTAGCCGCTCACGAGCTGACGGGGTCCGACCGTCGCATCCCCGGCAGCGTTCGCCGCCCATCCCTCGTTGGACGACTCGCCGAGCTCGAGCCAGAAGGGATCGCCGTCCGTGGTGACCTCGAGCTCGTACCCGACCCGGTTCGATCGGACGACACGAACTGACGCGCCCGACGTGTCGCGCCGCGCGCCGATCGGGCCGACAGGAGCTGCGAGGCCGTCGCGATCGGACGAGAGGACGACGCGATCGACGTCGAACCCGGTGTCGGAACCCGGGGTCGACCGAAGGACATGCGATCCGGCCTCGAGCAAGAGGGGCGAGCCGTCGCACGCCGCGAGCTCGAGTGCGCCGTGCGCGGCCGCGACCGATGCGGAACCGGTGATGATCACCCCGATCGGCTCGTCGTCGATCTCGAGCAGGTCGTCGCGGCACGACGTCGCGATGTCCTCTGCCGCCGGGGACGCTCCCACCCCGGGAATGGCGACCTCGGCCAACGACACGGGCAAGGTGACCTCGCGCTGGGTGTCACGGTCAATGGTCGTCACCGGCCGCACCTCATCGACCACCACGCGGAACTGCGCACCGGTCACTGGCTCGAACGACAGCGGGACCCGGGTCGAGGCGCCCACTTCACCCGCGTCGGCGATGGCCGGGAGGTCGATCGAACGGACCGGCTCCCCGTCGACCTCGAGGACGACGCGCAGCGGGACCGAGTGGCGACCGTCCGCCACCACCTCGAGGTCGAGGTCATCGATCGTGATCGGATCATCCACGCGCACCTGGATCCACTGCCCGCGCTGATCTCCCAGCCGGGTGGACCACGCCGACGCGCGGTCGCCGTCGAACGCGCGGGACGCGCGAGCGTCGGCGTGACCGCGCAGGTGCGACGAGGCCGAGAACTGTGTACCCACCGCGGTAGTCCCGAGCACCTCGTCGAGGAGCGCGTCGGCCGCGTTCGGGTCCACGCGGGCCTGCCCGGAGAGCCGGAACGCCCGCTCGGTCGGTACCTCGAACGAGCGGGACAGGTGTGACTCCTCGTCGTCGCGCCCCGATGCCCCCGGCTCGTATCGGAGTCGGGTCATGACGTAGACGAGTGGACGCTCGGCGGCATCGGCGCCCGCAGCCCGCACGAGATCCACCGGGAGGCGCACCACCTCGTCGACGCGCCGCCCGGGGATGCCGACCTCGGAGAACCCGACGGCGTCGAGCCCACCGTAGGAATCGGCCGCGTCGGTGTTCGTCGCCAGGAGCTCGACCTCGAGTCGCTCGAAGGTCCGCGACCTGAACGCGACCCGTTGTCCCCCGACGCGTCGGGACGCTCGCGTCAGGTCCACGGTCAGCGGCTCGCCTCCGTCGAAGGTGAGGCGAACCTGCGTGAGGAAGCGGTCGTTCCCCGGCCCGAGCGGCTGCGTGAGCGTCACGTGGTCGGTGGTGACGGGCGAGCCGAGGTCGATCACGAGCCGCTCCCCGACCGGGTCTCCCCCGCCCCCGACCCTCCACGCAGTCGCCGGGTCGCCGTCGAACGCGTGGGCCGGCCGGTCGTCGGGGGTGTAGAAGGCCTGCTGACCGAATCCGGTCGCGTCAACAGCCCGAACACCGCGCTGCTCCATCACGGTGCGGGTCTCGTCGCCGGCGCCCGGGAACACCTCGAGTCGCTGGTCGGCCGTGTCCTCCTCGACCGCGACCTGGCCGGCGCGCTCGGTGGGCCCGGTGGTGTCGCGGATCGTGCCCCATCGACGGGCGCGGCGTCGGTTCGTGTCCGTCACGACGAGGGCCGCACCCCGCCCGAGCTCCCGCCGCAGCTCGTCGACGTTCCCGCCGAAGGATGCGGAGTACAGCACCAGCTCGGTCCCTTCGAGGACGCCGGCGGCAGCCGCGTCCACGATGCCCTCACCGTCGCCGGAGAAGATCACCGGGTTACGCACCGGGGCCGTGCTCATGATCGGCGGGGTCCCCTCGACGGGGAAGAGCACGATCGGCGCGGGCCAAGCCGAAGACGGCGCCGTCCGCAGCTCGACCGCGTCGAGGTACGGGATCGTCGTCGGTTCGTTCGGCACCGCCGGCCCGAACGGTTCCGGCACCCCCAGCCCGTCCGGACGGGGTTGGGTGAGCAGCGACCACAGCACGCGCGGGCGCGGCGACCCGTACCGCTCGTACTCGAGGTCCGACCGCAGCGCGACGGTCCCGACGTTCATCATGCGGGCGACCGCCGGGAGCGAGGCGGGCTCGAACGTGCCCTCCTGGAACCGGTGGTCGAGCGCGATCAAGAGGTTGGCCGACTCGGGAGACCCGAACGGGATGAGCTCCCGGCCGACCCACGGGCGATCGATGAGACCGGGGAGGACCGGGTCGACCGCGTTCCCCCACCGGTACGCGGCGGCCTGGATCCCCGGGATCTCGAGGACGCGGGTGTCGTCGCCCTCACGGTCGAGGGCTGCCGCCGCCGAAGGAACGTGCGCCGGGAGCTTCTCGGGTCGACTCTGGCGGTCGGAGACGTAGCCGCCTCCCCACGCTGGAGCGAAGGTTGCGATCGCGAGGACGCCGACGACCACGAACGCGAGCGCTTGGACCCTCGAACCCAGACGACGAGCGACGACGAGCCCCGCCCCGGTGAGCACGGCGAACGACAGCACGACGAGTGGCACCGCACGCGGGGTGCTCCGCATCGCGAGCCCGACGGTCGAGCCGGTGGCGAACGCCTTGAACAGTGATCCCAGCGGCGACGGGTCGTCGTAGGGGTAGGCACCGACGGACGCAACGACCCCGAGCGTTGCCAACGCGACGAAGTACGAGCGGTGTCGCCACCGCGTCACGGCTGCGGCTGCGAACGCCGCGAGCGGGAGTGCGAAGCTGGCGACGAGCAGCCACTGCCGCTGGGTGAGGTCCACCGCTTGCTCGACCCACGGTCCGAGCGCATCCCCCCCGTAGAAGAACCAATTGCCGAGGCCGCGCAGAACCTCCGTCGGCGACGAGCTGTCGGCGACCGTCTGCACGCTCTCCGACAGCTGCAGGTAGTTCAGCCCGTATCGGCCCTGGGCCCAGAGGCCCGCGATCCACCACAACGATGTGAGCCCGACGAGTGCGCCGATTCGGAGCGCGACGTCGCGCGCCTGGCGCCAGGTCGCGTCCTTGCGCACGACGGCGAACACGAGCCACAGGAAGGGCGCGAGACCGACGAGGAGGAGCGCGGTCGCATTCGTCCCGCCCACGGTGAGCACCACCAGGGCGAACAACGCCGGATCCCGCCAGCCACCGCGCCGGACGGCGCGGGCGATGATCGCCACCATCCACGGGAGACCGGCCCAGGGCAGGAGAATCGCCGTGGTTCGCGCCGAGTACGCCAGCTGGTAAGGCGTGAGCATGTAGACGAGGGCCGCGACCATCGCAGCCGACCGATGACGCCATCCGAGGGTCGAGAGCAAGAACATGACCCCGGTGCCGGCTGCGAACAGGATCGAGCCCAGCCAGATCCGCTGCGCCAGCCAGTCGGGCACGCCGAGCGCGTCGGTGAGCCAGTAGTACGGCCCCATCGGGAAGAGGTAGCCGATGTTCTGGTGCGGCACGGTCCCGAAGCCCGAGCTCGTGTCCCACAGGTAGGGGGCCCGCGCCAGAAGTCGACCGGGGTCGAGGTACAGGTACTGCTTGGTGTCGGCGCTGACGCGACCGGGGGCGGAGGCGATCGCGGGGACGTACGCGATCAACGCAAGGAAGAGGACGGACAACGCGCCCCGTCGCGCGTCCAGCTCGTCGCGCACGCGACGAGCGAGGCTCACGCGCGTCGCCGTCGCCGGCGGCGGCGTGCGTCGGACGCCAGCGCTTCGAGCGTCCCGACCGCGGTCGCCTCCCAGGTGCACTCCCCCGCCCGCGCGATCGCCCCGGCCGAGAGCCGGGCTCGCAGCGGCCCGTCGGTCAGCACCTGCTCGAGCGCGGAGGCGAAGTCGGCGTTCGCGTCGACCAGCACACCGCTCTGTCCGGCTCGCACGGCATCGCGGTGTCCCGCGATGTCGGTGGCGACGGCCGGGGTGCCAGACGCAGCGGCCTCGGTGATCGTCATGCCCCAGCCCTCACGCGCCGACGTGCTGGCGAGAACCCAGGCGCGACGGTAGAGGTCGATCAGCTCGTCGTCATCGACGCGACCAACGAGGTGGATCCAGTCGTCGGCGCCGTGACCGGCGATCTTGGCCTCGATCGCCTCCCGCTCGTAGCCCTCCCCGACGATCACCGCCTCGAGCTCGGGGACGTGCACCTTGACGGATGCCAGCGCGTCGACGAGGAGATGGAACCGCTTCACCGGGACCAGACGTCCCACCGCGACCACGAGCGGCGTCGGCGATCGTTCACCGCCGGGCGTGAACCGGGAATCGACACCCGGCGCGACGACCCGGATGCGCTCGGTGGAGAACCCCATGTCGTGGACGAGCTCGTGCTTCGACGTCTCGGAGAGCGTGACGACGGTCTCGTTGCGGTACAGCGGTGGCGCCAGCCGAGCCTCGATGAACCGGCCGAGCCGGGCAAGGTGCGGCGGCAGGGTCATGTCCCACATCTCGGCATGGAGGTGGTGCAGAAAGATCACGCGTGGGCCGGTCGTCCACAGCGGAGAGAAGAACGGCATGCCGTTCCAGATCTCGACGAGCCCGTCGGCCCGGCCGTAGCGACGGGTCACCTCGCCGAGCGCCGCCCGCGGGAAGACCATGTACCGGCCCGCCTTGCGGACGACCCGATACCCGTCGCGGCGACCGAGTCGCGGATGCCCGCTCGCGAACGACGTCCGGAGCGTCACGTCGAGTCCGGCCGCGGCCCACCGCGACGCGATCTGGTGCGCGTGGATCTCGGAGCCGCCGGCCTCGGGGTCGTCGAGGTCACGCCACGCCAGGAGGTGGACGCGGCGGAGGTCGGCGGCGGCGGCGATGTCCCCGAGCTTGCGGGCGACGGACCCGTTCGGCGCTCCCCTGCCTTCGTCGCGCCGTTCCACGAGCCCTCCGCAGGTCCCCGATGCCAGGGTCAGAGTAGGCGACCAGGGCGTCGAAACCGGCCGCGTCCTGTGGGACACCGGATGCTGTGGTGACTCCCCGGGGCACTCGGACCCCTCCTATGCTCTCTCAGTGCCGCGAGCCCTCCTCCTCTTGCTCGGGGCCTGCGCGACGCTTGGGATGGTCGTGACGGGGCTCCCGGCTGGCCCCGGAGCGGCGCGGGCGGCACCGGATCGCGACCGCATGATGGTGCTCGGCGACTCGGTCATGGTGGACGCCTATCCGGGTGTGGCAGCCGCGGCGCGCGCGACAGGTCGGATCAAGCCGTTCAGCAACGCGTTCCCCGCCTTCGGGCTGTCGAACCAGCCCTGGCGGAAGCGGTACCGGGCCGCGATCCGGGAGCGCCGGCCTGACGTCGTCGTCAACATGATCGGCGGCTTCGACGTCGAGGCAGCACGGGACGACCCCGTCGGGTACTCGGCAACCGTCGCGGCCGCGATGAGGCTCCTGAGCGACGACGGGCGCATCCTTGTGTGGATCGGCATGCTGCCGGGGAACGGCCGGTTCGTCGACGACGGCCTCCGCCGTGCACTCAACGAGATCCTCCGCACGGAGGCGGCGGATCTCCCGAGACGAGTCGTCTATCTCGACCCCGACCCCGTCTTCGCCGGCGCCGACGGCGTCTCCGCAGAGATCCTCCCCGGGCCCGACGGAACACCGGTGCGGATCCGGAAGGTCGACGGCACGCACCTCTGCCCGGACGGTGCTGCGCTCCTCGGGCTCATGGTCGTCGACGCGCTCCGCGGCCCCCTCGGCCTCTCGTCGGCCCGGCCCCTGCCGGACGGCGCCTGGGTCCGCGGCCGCTGGCGAAAGGATCCTGTCTACACCGAGTCCGATGCGTTCGATGCGCGAACGCTAGAGCTGACCTCGGACGTCTGCCCACCCGCATCGTCGTCATCGGGGTCGGCGTCCGACTCCGGCGCGGGATCCTGATCCGACGGGAACCAGCGGTTGAGGAGCTCGGCCAGCGGCACCGAGGCGGCGATCACGAGGGCGATCTCGGCGGATACCCGGTAGCGAGTGCTCCCGAACGCCAGCATCGCCGAGATCGACGCGGTGATCGCGAGCGCGATGAACGGATAGATGATGATCTTGCGACGCCGCAGCATCACGAGCCCCGCGATCGCGAGGAGCGCGAGCGCGTAGAACTGACCCAACGCGAGCCGGTTGAAGACCGCTGGGTTCCTGCCGCCCTCGTACTCGTCCCAACCGAGCTTCTGGAAGGGCTTGTAGATCTCCCACATCCGCCCGATCCGCGCGGCGAGGACGACCGGGTACCGGCTCAGGTGGCTGGTGAGATAATCGAGCCCCTGTTCACGGAACTCCGCGGACACGTCGGACTCGTCGCCGGGGAGCGCCCATCGGTCGGGAACGCAGCGCAGGTCCCACCAGCCGAGGCGTTCGCCGTAGAAGGTCGTCTCGCAGTAGGTGTTCGCGAGCGTGAAGTCACCCCCGGTCGACAGCGTCACAGGCTGATTGAACCGGGCCAGGTTGTAGCCGACCCACGGGACCACAGGGATCGCGGCGACAAGGATCATCACCCCGAGCAGCTGCAGCCGTCGCTTGAGGTCGTGGCCACGGGCTCGAAGGGCGAGCGGAAGCGCGATCATCGGCGCCAGGAAGATGATCTCGGCGCGGGTCAGCGCCACAACGCCGCAGCTGAGACCGAAGAGTGCAGCATTCTTCCAGGACGGCTCACGCCAGAACCGGTAGGTGCAGAGGACGACGAGCGCCACCATGAAGGCCGCGATCGTCTCGGACTGCACGAGTCCGTCGTTGATCCAGAGGTTGGCGTAGACCGCCGTGATGAATGCCGCCACGATCCCCACCCGGGTCCCTGCGACAGCACGGCCGGCGAACCCGACCGCGCCGCAGGTGAGCGAGCCAAGGATCCCGCCAGCGAGCAGATGCTGTCGGAACGTGTCGAACCCGAGGCGCGACGGGATCGCGAGGAACATCGTGTACAGCGGCGGGTGCTCGGCGCCCGGATGGACGCCCGTCTTGCGGATCGGGTCGACGACCGAGTTGATCGGGTCCCAACCCGACCACGACCACGGATCGACGAATCCAAGGCCCTTCGCGAGCGCATTCGCCTGGAAGTGGTAGTAGGCGGCGTCCCCCGCGATGGCCTGATCCCACTTGTAGTGCAGGACGAAGATCAGTCGCACCACCAGCCCGAGCGCGATCGCGCCGAGCAACCACCAGTGGAACGTCGAGAGCCGCGGCCCCCGGGATGGTGCAGCGTCGCCATGACCTGCATGCTCGGGGGACGACACGGCGGGCACGGAGGCAGGATACTCGGGCAGCCTGTCGCCAAAGCATGCGCGCCGGGCGGCCCATATGCACGGTGCACACGGCGATAGCCTCTCGGTTCCCCCGATTTGCCGACAGGAGAACTCGTGGCCGCCCGCTTCGCGGCGCTGACGCAACGTCAACGCACCATCGTCGCGCTCGGGCTGCTCCTGCTCGTCGTCGCGATCCCGTTGCGCGGGCTTCTGCGTCAGCCCGGCCCGCCGATGGAAGAGGGCTTCATGCTCGTCTTCGGCGAGAGCTTCCTGCGCGGCGACATCCCCAACCAGGACTTCCTCCACCTCTACGGGCCCGGCGGGGTCTGGGTGCTCGCGGGCCTGTTCGAGCTGTTCGGCACGTCGCTGTTCGTCGAGCGGATGGCGGGGCTCGCGCAGCTGCTCGGGATCATCTACGGGGTGTTCTTCCTGGCCCTGCCGTGGGGTCGAAAGGTGGCGCTCGTCGCCGGATCCGTCACCGCCTTGGTGATCATCCCGCCGATCGGGCTCACGGCACTGGCATGGAACGGAGGCCTCGCGCTCGGCCTGCTCGGGTGCCTCGCCGGCCTGCACGCGACGAAGGCGGCCGACGACGGGCGCCGCCGACTGCTCGGGCTGGCGAGCGGCGCGCTCCTCGGTGCCGCGTTGCTCTACCGGCCGGACCTGATCGTCGCCGTCGGGCTCGTCGTGCTCGTGCTGTGGAGGCGCCTCGAGGGCCCGGTGCGGGTCCGCCTCCTCATCGGCGGCGCAGCCCTCGCGAGCCTGTACCTCGTCCACTTCGCGATGGCGGGCATCGGCGACTCGATCCAGGGCATGGTGATCGACCCGATCTTCCACCTGCGCGGCGGCCGCAGGCTCCCGCTCCCACCGTCGTTCGAGCAGTTCGACGGGTTCCTGCTCGACGCGAAGGAGGACCTCCAGTTCCGCTGGCCCATCCCCGCCCTCGGTGCCCCCGCGCAGCTCGCGACGTGGTTCTGGCTCATGTTGGGCGCAATCGCGGCGCTCGTGCTCACGGCGCGCGGGGCCCGTCGGCGCGTACCGGAGGGACCCGCCGCGTTCCCGGGGGTCACCCTCGCGGTCGTGGCCGCCTTCTGCGTAGGGATCCTCCCGCAGGCGCTGCAGCGCCCCGACACCGTGCACATCGCGTGGGTCAGCTGCATCCCGCTCGGGTTCCTCGCGGTGGTGGGTGCCGAGCTCGCGCGCACCCGACGACCCGAGTGGAGCCACTGGAAGGTGTTTGCGCTCGGAACAGTGCCCCTGGTCGTCATCCTCTATCTACTCGTCCCCAACTTCCTGGTACGCGACTACGCCGACATCTCGCTCGAGACGTTCGGCGTGCGGCGCTCGTCGCACGAGATCCGCAATGACGGCCGCGTCTTCTACTACGGGGCCGAGTCCAACGCCGCCCAGCTCGCCGAGCTGCTGCCGGTCGCGGACAAGATCGCGCGACCGGGCGACCGCCTCGTCGTGGGGACCGGCGACCTGCGCAAGACACCGTTGAGCGAGGCATTCCTCTACTTCCTCCTCCCCGAGACGCGTCCGGGGACCTTCTACATCGAGATGGACCCCGGCGTCGCGAACGCCGACGACTCCCGACTCGCCGACGACCTGCGTCACGCGGACCTCGTGATCCTCTCGCGAGCGTGGGACGGCTTCGACGAGCCCAACGACTCCCGCGCGCGCGGGTCCGCGGAACCCAACCGGGTGCTGCGGAAGCGGTTCTGCAGCGTGCTCGACACCGGCACCTACGAGCTGCTCCGACGGTGCAGCGATGGAACCGGCCCGAAGGGCGGGGCGGGGGGCACGAACCCCGATCGGTAACATCTGCCGATGCGGACGCTGGTCGTGGTGCCGACCTACCTCGAGGTCGAGAACATCGGCGAGGCCCTCACTCGCGTCCGGGAGGCCGCGCCCGACGTCGACATTCTCGTCGTCGACGACAACAGTCCCGACGGGACTGGAGCGCTCGCGGAGAAGACCGCAACCGAGCTCGGGCAGATCGACGTGCTCCACCGGCCGTCGAAGACGGGCCTCGGTGCCGCCTACCGCGACGGCTTCGCGCTCGGGATCGATCGGGGCTACGAGATCCTCGTCCAGATGGATGCCGACCTCTCACACGACGCCGCGTCACTCCCGGATCTCCTCGCCCACGCGTACGGCGGCGCCGACCTCACGATCGGCTCGCGGTACGTCCCCGGCGGCCGGATTCCTCATTGGCCCTGGCACCGCAGATGGCTCTCGCGTTTCGGCAACCGGTATGCGGGGTTCATGCTCTCGTGCGGTGTGCGCGACATGACATCGGGGTTCCGCGCCTACCGCGTCCCTACGTTGCTCGCGGTCGAGTACGCCGGGACCCGCGCCATGGGATACGGCTTCCAGATCGAGCTCGCGTACCGGGTCTCCCGCTGGGGTGGGAAGATCGTCGAGACACCGATCATCTTCTCCGACCGGGTGCGCGGCCACTCCAAGATGTCGATCTCCGTCGCGTTCGAGGAGCTCTGGCTCGTCACATGGTGGAGCATCCGCGACCGGCCGTGGTGGGGGCGACGCCGCCGCGCGGCGCGGCGTCAGGGCACCCAGCTCCCGAAGAACGCGAGCACCGAGTAGGCCACGAGCCCCGCCGCGCTCACGACGAGCACGGAGCGCTCGGCCTCACGGCGCTTCGTCAGCAGCGCGATCCCGATCGCGAACGGGAATGCACTCATCGCGTAGCGCTCGTACGAGCCGAGGTTCTTCGCCGTGAAGCCGAGCACGAGCGTCGCCCCCGCGTACCACGTGTAGGACGCCGGCAGGCGCCGCGCGATCACGAACAGCGCGGCCGCAAGCAGGATGGCCCAGATCAGCGGCGACCCGGACCCGAACTGATCGCCGTCGAAGAGATCCTTCGCGGCGTCGACCACGCGGGTGAACGGGTCCTGGAACCCACCGCGTAGCTGCGGATCGTCCTGCACGCTGAGCGGCTTCAGGAAGTCACCGAACTCGATCGCCGAGTACGTCAAGAAGCAGCCGAGCCCGATCGGCGGGCCGACCACGGCGAAGAGGCGCCGGACCCGCGCCCGCACGTCGATCACCGACCACCCGCGAACGGCCTCGACCAGCGCGGGGAGCGCGAGCAGCACGCCGAGCGGTCGCGTCGCCCCGGCGAGGAGACCGAGCGACCCGGCGACGACCCAGCGGTCGGTGCGGAGCGCGAGGAACATCCCGACGGCGAGCGCCATGAAGAGCGCCTCGGCGTACCCGAGCACCAGCGACACCGCCACCGGGAACAACAGCCCGAACCACGCCGCTCGTAGTGCCAGCGCACGATCGCCGGTCTCCACCACGACGAGCCGGTGCAGGAGCGCCGCGAACACGAGCGCCGCGAGGTTGGCGACGACGACGACCGCGACGTCGGTGTGCCCGAGGAACACCACCCCGAGCACCTTCGACACCAGTGGGAACAGCGGGAAGAAGCGCAGGCCCTCGGCCGAGAGCGCGCCGTAGCCGTACTCGGCGATGTCCCGGTAGAACGCCGCGTCCCAGGCGAGGAGGCCCTGGGCGAGCTGGATCGGACGGGGCGCGCGTCCGATCTCGTCGAACAGGAACCGCGAGAGCAGGAGCGCGCCGACCACCAGGGCACGCGACGCGATCCAGGGGAGGGCGGCGGCCCGGAGGTCCTCCCGGACGAACCGGGAGTCGCGGGCGCGTGCGATCACGCCGTCACGTTCGGGATCACCTCGGAGGCGAACCGCTCGAGGCTGTCGGACGACGGGAAGTCCCGGAACCAGAGCACGAACTCGCGACAGCCCGCATCGACGAATGCCTGGACCTTCTCGGTGACCTGCTCCGCCGTCCCGACGAAGTTGTTCCGGACGTAGTCGGCGTGCGGATCGCGGCCCCAGAGGTGCCCACCGCCCGGCGAGTCGAGCCAGGCGTGCATCGCCGCCTCGTCGTCGAAGATCCGACAGTCCGGACCGTGGGTCCGCACGATCGAGTCGAAGTCACGCCCCACCGCCTCGCAGTGCCCGCGGAGGACCTCGGACTTGTGGACGAACGCGTCGAGACCGACCTGCCAGTTGGTCCTGTCGGCGTGCTCGGCGGCGATCCGCAGCGTGACCCGCTCCCCGCCCCCACCGATCCAGATCTCGGGGAGCGACTGGAGCGGCTTGGGATCGCAGTACGCACCGTCGAACCGGAGGTGCTCGCCTTCGAAGGTCACCCTCTCCTCGGTCCAGAGGCGCTTGATCACGGTGACCGTCTCCTCGAGCACCCGGAGCCGCTCCCGCGGGGCGAGGAACGGGTAGTCGTAGGCTCGGTACTCACGGTCGTACCAGCCGGCGCCGAGCCCGAGGATCAACCGGCCGCCCGACATCACGTCGATGCCGGCGGTCTCCTTCGCGAGCAAGCCCGCGTTGCGGTACGACGAGCACGTGACGAGCTGGCCGAGGCGGATCGTCGCAGTCTGCTGGGACAGCGCGGCGAGCGTGGTGAAGGCCTCGAAGCAGTGCGTCGCCTCGCGCCTCGGCACGGTCTCGACGTGGTCGTAGACCCAGAGGTGGTCGTAGCCGACCCGCTCGGCGATCTGCGCGAGCTCGACGGTGCGCGCCCACGCCGCCTCGGCGTCCCACCCCGTGTACTCGAGCTTCCAGCCCTGGGGCGCGAACGCTCCGAACCGCAGCGGCGCGCCCGAGGGTGACGCGTCAGCCACCGGAGCCGCTCGTCGTCGGGACACGGGTGAGGTGCATCGCCAGGTTCCAGCACACGACCTCGCGGATGCCCGGGATGCGGGTGAGGAACGGCGCCCACGACCAGTACCGCGGCTCGGCCCGGTCGAGGCGGAGGCCGGGTTGCTCGCGTGCGAGGCGCAAGCCGTCCTTCACGTGCAGGGGGAACAGCCCCTCGCCGGGGACGTTCTTCGGCGGCGGTCCGCCGTGCCGCTTCTCGTAGAGACGGGGTCCCCGCTCGGTCCCGAGAAGGTGGTAGGGCGTGATGTTGTGCCCGCCCCACGGCGAGTACCAGTTCGTGTACGAGATGTACGCCCAGGCTCCGGGACGCAGCACGCGCTCGATCTCGGCCATCACATCGGCGGGGTTCGGGACGTGCTCGAACATGTTCGAGCAGAACACCCCGTCGATGCTCGCGTCACCGAAGGGCATGCGCGCCGCGTCGGCGGCGATCGCACCGGGCGGAGGGTCGCCCGCGAGGGTCATCTCGGCGTACGACAGCTCGAACGGGGCGACGCGCGCGCCCCGCGCCCGGAAGGCGGCCGAGTAGAAGCCCGGGCCGCAGCCGACGTCGAGGATCGCCTTCCCGGCCACGGGGCCGTGTCGGGCCTCGAGCCGAGCGACCGCCTCGCCCGCGAGCATCTCGTAGAACGGGGCCGGGTCCTGCTGCTCCTTGCGGAAGAGCTTCCACAGCTTCCGGACGCGCGCGACACCCTTGAGGGGGGGAGTCGAATTGGCGCTGGTCTGGTCCGAGGCGGTCTGAGTGGTCATCGACCAGAGATCATCGCGCCCCGGCGGGGTCCTCCTTGAACTCCCACCACTGCACCTCGACCATCATCGGGAGGAGATACGCGACGTAGAAGGACGTGATGGCGAGCATCCCGTGGTCGTCGACCTTCCTGTCGACGATGTCCACCCGATCGTCGCGCGCCTGGAACGCCTTCGCCCGGGCGAGCATCTCGTCGAGCTCGGCCTCCGTCTCGACCGAGATCCCGTAGTGGTCGAGGCGGGGACAGGACATCGGGTCGTCGCCGGAGATGAGGAAGACGAACTGCTCGTACGTGTAACAGGAGAGGACCAGACGATGACGGTCCTCGGTCATCGTCGGCAGCTCCTTCCAACCGAACACCTCGTCGTAGAAGCGCACGATCTCGTTGCGCCCGGTCTCGTCGAGCAGATCGGCCGGCACGCTCATCGCGACGTGGTTGAAGCGCGGCGATCGCCGTTTCGTCGGTGCGGTCATGGGTTGCTCCCTTCGTGCGCCGCGAGGCGGGGGACGATCATCACCTTGGCTGCGAGCCGACCGTCGACGAGCCCCCGGAGGGCGTCGAGCAAGCCGTCCAACGGCACCTCCTCGGCCTCGATCAGCTCCGCTGAGGGGAACGCGGGATCGCGCAGCATCTCGAGCGCCTGCTCGAAGCCGTCGGCGTCGTAGACGAACGACCCGGTGATCGTGAGCTCGTTGAGGAGGATGCGGTTGCCATCGAGACGAGGCGACTTCATGCCCGCGCCCACGAACACGAGGGTCCCGGCGCGGCGGAGCTGCGTGAGCGCCAGCTCCATCGCCGCGGCGGCACCCGAGCACTCCAGCGCGACGTCGAACGGATCGTCGACGATGTAGTTCGGAGAGGGCGGCGGCGTCAGCTCCGATGGGTCGACCGCCACGACCCCCAGCCGCTCGACGAGCGCACGCCGTCCCGCGTGTGGCTCGCTCACGACGATGTCCGTGACCCCGCGCATCCTCGCCGCGGCAACGCTCAACGCGCCGATCGGTCCCGCGCCCGTGATCAGGAGTCGTTGCCCGGCGCGCACGTCGCCACGGGTGAGACCGTGCAGGGCGACGGCGAGCGGCTCGGCCAACGCGGCCTCTCGCAGTCCCAGGCCGTCGGGGAGCCGGAGCAACGCGCGCTCCGGGACGCGGATGTACTCCGCGAACGCGCCGTCGGCGCCGGGTCCCTCCCCCGCGGCGCCCCGTCCGAGGCACAGCGACGGTCGCCCGGCGAGGCAGAACTCGCACTCCCCGCAGCGCGGGGACGGGCCACCGACCACCGAGTCGCCCGCCTTCCATCGAGTGACGGCATCCCCCACCGCGACGACCCGACCCGAGAACTCGTGTCCCTCGATCGACCCCGGGTGCCCCCACCCCTCGAGCACGAAGTGGATGTCGCTTCCGCAGATCCCGCAGTGGCTCACCTCGAGGAGCACGTCGTGGTCGGTGACGGCCGGAACCGGGCGTTCCTCGATCGCGATCTCACCGGGGCGCGTGTAGACGGCGACCCGCATCGTGGCAGGGAGGCTCATGTGCGCGCAGCATGCTCGGGACCTGACACGCCCGTCAACTTCGCGGGTGCTCTAGGGTCGTGCCAGCCCGGACTCCCTCGCTGCGTGGGCCAGGGGCTCGGACCACGAACGCCAGCCCAGGATCGGGGGATCCGTGCGAGTCGCTGCCGTGCTGACGCTCGTCCTCGCCTCCCTGGCCCCGGTCGCGGCCGGTGCCGCCGCCGATGCCGCAGTCCCCGCCGGGTCCGATGCGGAGCGCGGAGTGCGGATCGTGAACCTGAACCTCCTCCACGGTGTGTTCTGCGAGCCCGAGAGCAACCTCTGCCAGGCCGAGGACCGCGTCGCGCTGCTGGGTCAGCAGCTCGAGGCGGCCGGCTGCCCCGAGGTCGTGGGGCTCCAGGAGATCAACCAGAACCACGCCGACATCATCGCGAAGACCCGGAAGACCCTGTGCGACGGCGACTACGAGATCGCGTTCGGGGGCAAGGACGTCAGGCTCGACACCGAGCTCGTGCTGACCACGCTCCCGATCAAGAGCACCAAGGTGATCAAGCTGGTCGGGGGGTTCCGTACCGCGTCGCGGGTCGTGCTCACGTCCGACCTCGGCCCGCTCGTGGTCGTGGTCACCCACCAGGACGGGGACCGCGAGGTGACGGTCCCCGGATGCAAGACGTGCAAGCCACCGTGCTCGAAGGACGAGCCGATCCTCGACTGTCAGACCGTCGCCGCACTGGGGCTCGCCGAGGAGGGCAAGCCCAAGGACGCGGTACGGGTGCTGATGGGCGACTTCAACGTGCCGCCCGCGACGCCGCGCTACGACCGGATCCTCTCGGAGGGCTTCGCGGACGCGTACCTCGAGGCGGGGAACCCCGAGTGCGATCCACTGACAGGCGTCGGCTGCACGAGCGGCCGGGACGACCAGACGATCGCGACGCTCAAGGACCCGAGCGCCAAGGAGGTCGAGCGCATCGACTTCGTGTTCGTGAAGGGGCCCAAGAAGTGCGCGGTCGTGTTCGACTCGGCCGACGATGCGAACGGGAACGGCCTCGGGACCGCACTGTTCGGCGCCGAGCCGGCCGTCAATGGCCCCGGGGGCCTGGTCTGGACGTCGGACCACACGGGCGTCGGCGCCGACATCGCCTGCGCCGCGACGAAGAAGGGCTGAACGATGAGTCATGACTTGGTGATCCGGGGCGGCACGGTGGTCGACGGGAGCGGCGCTCCCGGACGGCGAGCCGACGTCGCGATCGACGGTGACCGCATCGTCGAGATCGGCGACGGGCTCTCGGGCGCCCGGGAGCTCGATGCGTCCGGGCAGGTGGTCGCGCCGGGGTTCATCGACATCCACACGCACTACGACGCCCAGGTCTTCTGGGATCCCGCGCTCACGCCTTCGTCGTGGCACGGGGTCACGACGGTCGTCGCCGGGAACTGCGGGTTCTCCATCGCGCCGTGTCGACCCGACCACCGAGCGCTCATCGGCCGCACGCTCCAGCACGTCGAGGACATGAGCCTTCCCACCCTGGAGGCCGGGATCCCGTGGGAGTTCGAGACGTTCCCCGAGTACCTTGACGCCGTCGCCCGCCACGGCAGCGTCCTCAACTACAACGCCTACGTCGGCCACACCGCGGTCCGCCTGTTCGTCATGGGCGACGAGGGCTACGAGCGCGACGAGCCGACCGACGACGAGCTCGACCGGATGGCAGCAGTCGTGCGGGAGGCGATCGCGGCCGGCGCCGCGGGGTTCGCGTCGAGCTCGGCCCCGACCCACAACGGCGACGGCGGCCGTCCCGTGCCGTCACGGCTCGCAGGGATACGCGAGCTCGAAGCCCTCGTGGCACCGCTCGGCGAGCTCGGCCGGGGCGTGGGGGCGTTCACTCCCGGCGAGCGCGTGACCCACCCAGAGATCTACGCGCTGCAGCGACGCATCGGACGGCCGTTCACGTGGACCGCGCTGCTCACGATCAAGGGGTCGCCGTTCGCCGAGAGCATGTCGGAGCTGAACGCGAACGAGCGCGCCGCGGGTGCCGACGTGTGGCCGCAGGTCACCTGCCGACCGCTCACCTTCCAGATGACCATGGCCGACCCGTTCACGTTCAACACCGTCCCGTCGTTCGCCCGTCTGATCGACCGTCCGACCGAGGAGCGCCTCGCCGCGTATCGCGACCCCGAATGGCTCCGAGCCGCGGAGGAGGAGCTGGAGCACGGGCGGGTGTTCCGGGCCCGGTGGGACACGATCACCGTTGCGGAGAGTCGCGATCATCCCGAGCTCATCGATAGGAGCATGGCCGCGCTCGCGTCGGATCGGGGCGTCGGACCGCTCGCCGCGATGACCGAGCTCGCGGCGAGCGAGGACCTCACCACGCGGTTCCGAAGCATCCTCGCCAACAACGACGAGGAGATGATCGCGAAGCTGCTCGTCCAGGAAGGCATGCTCATCGGGCTGTCCGACGCCGGTGCGCACGTCGGGCAGTTGTGCGACGCCTGTCTCCCGACCGACCTGCTCGGCAACTGGGTGCGCGAGCGCGAGGTCCTCACCCTCGAGCATGCCGTCCACAAGCTGACCGGCGAGCCGGCCGGGGTATTCGGCTTCGCGGGGCGTGGCTCGCTCGCCCCCGGCGCCTACGCCGACGTCACCGTCTTCGACCCCGACACAGTCGCACCGGGTGGGCTGCACCGCGTGCGCGACTTCCCGGCCGACGGTGAGCGCCTCGTTGCCGACGAGCCCGTGGGCGTTCACCACGTCCTCGTGAACGGCCGTCCGATCCGCCTCGACGGCGATCCCGTTGCCGAAGCCGTCGAAGAAAAGCCCGGGCGGGTCGTTCGATGAGCCTCGCGCTCGTACGTGGAGGCGCGACGGCGGGAGAGGCCAACCCGAACTCGGCCGTGCTCGTCAGGGTCGACACGAACGCACCAACGTGAGCACCGAGGGATCGCGACCGGGCGCTGCGTCGACCGCCTCGGACGGATACGACTCCGGCCGCGCAGCATGGTGGTTCGCCGCCGGCGCCGCGTTGGCCGGCGTCGTCTTCCTCTGGGCGCTGACCGCGGGGTCGTTCGACCTCTTCGGCCGACAGCGCTTCGCTGCCGACTTCTACGACGTACAGGCCCATCGCCTGCTCGAAGGGCATCTCAGCATGCCCGGGGACGTCCTCCTCATCGAGGCGTTCTCACACGGCGGTCGCGACTACATGTACTTCGGACCGACACCGGCCCTCCTCCGTCTCCCGATCGCGCTCGTCACTGATCAGCTCGACGGCCGCCTCACCCAGCTGTCGATGCTCCTCGCGTTTGCAGTCGCGATGACCTTCGTCGGTCGGCTCTTCTTCCGGGCCAGAGATCTCGTTCGCCCAGGGTCACCCTGGACTCGACTCGAGCTCGTGGGAACGGCAGCCGCCGCGTTCATGGCCGGCGCCGGATCGAGCATCCTCTTCCTCGGCAGTCGACCCTGGGTGTACCACGAGGCATCGATCTGGGGATTGGCCCTCGCGCTCGGCGCGTTCCTCGCGATCCTCGACATCGCGACCCGACCGTCGAGATCCGCGGTCGTAAGCGCGACTGCACTCACCGCGCTGGCGCTGCTCGCTCGGCCGCCCCTTGGCGCCGGCCCCCTGCTCGCGCTCGGATTGGTCGCGGTCGTCGCGATCACGCAGCGGCTCCGCCCCGCCGTGGGGACCCGACTCGCCGACATCAGCGGCCTCGTCCCGACGCTCGGCAGGTTCGCGATCGGGATCGCGATCGCGGTCGTGGTACCGGTGGCGCTGTACGCGGGCGTGAACCAGGCGAAGTTCGGCAACCCAGTCTCGATCCCCTTCGACCGTCAGGCGCAGAACGCCGTCGACCCCAACCGCCAAGCAGTGCTCGCTGCGAACGGCGGAACGCTGATCAACGTGGCCGCGGCGCCGACGACGATCCTCGCGTACGCGCGGCCGGACACCGTGCGCGTCTCGACCACCTTCCCGTTCGTCTCCTTCCGCGAGCAACGCGCGACCGTCATCGGCGACGTCACCTTCGACCTTGTCGATCGTGTCGCAGGCATGCCCGTGACGATGCCGTCACTCGTGATCGCGTCGATCGTGGGGATCTTCGTCGTGTTCCGGCGCGGTCGTCGTGAACCGCGGGGCGTCTCGGCGTGGCGCCTCCCGCTGGTGGGAGCAGCGTGCGGCGTCCTTCCGACCCTGGTGATCGTCTACGTCGCCCAGCGGTACACGGCCGACTTCATGCCCGTCCTCCTCTTGAGCGGAGTGGTCGGGGTGCACTGGCTCGTCAGGGCGATCGCGGGTCGGAGTCCCCGGTGGCGCCGCGGCATCGCGACGACGCTCGTCGTGCTCGCCGTCTGGGGAGTGTGGACGAACGTGTCTCTCGCGTACGAGTTCCGGCACGCGTACGCTCCTCTCACTTCGGCGGAGCTCCGAGCCGACCGGGCCGGCACGCAGCTCGAGATCGCCGATGCGCTCGGGACGGGCGGCCCGTCGTTCGACATGGGTCGGTCGCTCCCGGCGAGCGCTCGCGCAGGTGACCTGTTCGCGCTCGAGGGATGCTCCGGACTGTACTGGTACGACGGTGAGGACTGGCTCGGGGTCGAACGCACGAACCGCACGGGAGGCTTCCGTCTCGAAGTCACCCGGGACGGCTCCGGACCGCTCCGCGAGCGTGTGCTCATCGACGCGGCAGGGCCGCTCGGCGCCCAGCTGCTCCTGCGCCCGGTCGGCGACGAGGGCGCGCGGCTCGTGCTCGATCCACCCGGGAGTGCCGCGACGACCGGTCGTCCATTCACGATCGGGGCCGGTGAGACGGTGGTGCTCGACGCGGTGCTGGACGAAGTCGTCGGGGAGGTCATCGTCAGCCGCGACGGTGGAACCCTGCTCGGTGCAGACCCGGAGGGTCTCGCTGCGCTCGAGGTGCGCGCCGGGCGTCGAGCCGGCACCACGGTGCGCAACCTTCCCATGAAGGCCGAGGTCTGTCGACGACTTGCGACCAGCTGAGTCCGGTCCAGCTCAGGACTCGGGGTTGGCCTCGAGCTCGTAGAGGAACTGATAGCCGAACAACGTCGGCCAGACGGCCACGAAGAACCGGTCGATCCGCCGCGCGAGGCGACCGAGCGCGGAGTGCCCAGACCCGGCTCCACCGCGGTCGAGAACCTCGAGCGGTAGTCCGACGACCTCGCGCCGCCGGACCCGCAGACCCGCGGCGGTGACGAGGCGCTCGAAGCTCCGTCGCGTGAAGAACCGCAGGTGGCCCCGGTCGAGGATGCCCCGCCGGTCGTAGTCGAACGCCCCGGCGAGCACGCGGCCCCGCACGTACCAGTGGCCGAAATTCGGGATGCTTGCGAGGATCGAGCCGCCCGGGCGCAACTTCGCGCTCGCGTCCGAGAGCAGCCGCAACGGCTCCTTGACGTGCTCGAGTACATCGGCCGCGACGACGACATCGAACTCGTTGCCGACCTCGTCAGGGATCCCGTCGTCGAGATCGGCTGCGACGAAGGCGTCGACGCGATCGTGTATCCCGGGCTCCTCGTCCAGGTCGACGCCTGTCACCCGGTGCCCGTGTACGCGCATCTCGGCGGCGAACGATCCGTCGGCGCAGCCGAGGTCGAGCACGCGGGAGCGTGGCGCCGAGCCCAGCCAACCGAGAAGACGGACGTGGGAGGTCTCCGGTTCGCGCTTGGCCTCGTACGGGGTGCTCGCGAACGCGAGGTCGCTCCCCCCGAAGCCCATCTTCTGGGCGCGATATCGCAGCACCCACCGCGTGACGTCGCCTGCATACTGGAGGCCGTTGACGTAGCAGATCTCGTCGCCGTAGTAGGTGGGGATCGGGATCTCCTCGATCCGCTTCCCCGCCTCGTGCAGCTGGAGGATGATCTGCGTGTCGAAGTCGAAGCCGTCGGAATTCCGCTCGAACGGGATCGATGCCAGCGCCTCCACGCTGTACGCGCGGTAGCCGCTGTGCCATTCACTCAGTTCCATGCCGGCCAGCGAGTTCTCGACGGTCGTGAGGATTCGGTTCCCGACGAACTTGTAGAGCGGCATCCCGCCACGACGGGCCTCCCCGCGCTCCATCATGCGCGAACCGAATACCGCGTCAGCCTTCTCGAGCACGAGCGGCTCGACCATCGCGGGGAGCAGCTCCGGGGCGTACTGGCCGTCGCCATGGAGCAGCACGACGATGTCGAGGTCGTGCTCGATCGCCCACCGATATCCGGCCTTCTGGTTCCCTCCGTACCCGAGGTTGCGCGCGTGGCGCACGACCGTGAGCGGCAGCTCGGTGGCCGTCTGTTGGTAGCCGACCCCGACGAGGTACGTGGAATCGTGGCTCGCGTCGTCGGCGACGAGCACCCGTTCCACCTCGGGGACAAAGTCCCTGGGGATCCGGTCCAGGACGTGGGCAAGGGTGGACTCGGCGTTGAACGCCACCACCAAGATGCCGATGCGCTTCACGAGGGTCGAGGATACTCCCGGGTCACGTTCGGATCGGCGTGACCTCGTCGTGCAGCGGTCCGTGCGTCAGCCAGCGGGGTGCTCCTTGCCAATGCGCTCGTACGCGGCCGCCGGGATGTCGGCGACGTCCTTGTAGATGTGGTGGACGCACGGCTCGCCGGGACGCTCGGGCGGGTACTCGATGCTCGTCGGCGCCGATCCCCACTCCACCGGCTGGATCTCGTTGTTCACCGAGCAATGCGCGCAGTACACCCAGAGCGCGTCGCGGTCGAACGTGCGTCCCGACCGCTCGCGCAACGTGAGATACGCGTGCTCGCCCTCGTAGCGACCGTCGTCGATGAGCTTGCCGCCGCTGCCGCAGCGGAAGGACAGGGTGATCTTCTCGTCGTCCTCGTCGACCTCCACCGCACCCATGTTCCCGAGCATCGCCCGGGCGATGACCTTGGCCCGGGCCGCCGCAGGGAGGTCGTCCCAGCGCGTCCCCGTGTTTCGGCGCGGCGCCACGAACTCGTCACCGGTCCTGCGCAGGGCGCGCTCGACCGCCTCTTCGCCGAGCTCTTCGCCGATGAACGTGAGGAGCGACGTGATCCAGTTGATCGAGTAGTCCTTGAGCGACGCCCACTGATCGACCGACCGGTCGATCAGCTCCGTCGCCGTCTCGGCATCACCGCGTTCGATCGCGGCCTTGGCGTGGTCCCAGAGCGGCGTGCGCATCCGAGCGATGTCGTCGGGGCTCAGCTCCATGGCTCCCCTTCCCGTCTTCTCGTGCTGCTAGGTGCGCGGGAGTCCGAGCACCCGCTCGGCGATGATGTTGCGCTGGATCTCGCTCGTCCCACCGGGGATCGTCCCGGAGAACGAACGGAGGAACGCGATGATCCACGCGCCCTCACGCCACATCCTCGGGGCGCGCAGCGACGTGTCGAGGGAGTCGGGACCGAGGAACTCGGACGCGGTGAGGAGCATCTGCTGGAGCGCCTCGCTGCCGTACAGCTTGAGGAGCGAGTGCTCGGGCGCAGCGCGCCCGCGCATGAACTTCGAGAACCCTCGGTAGCCCATCAGGCGGAGTGCCTGCGCGTCGACGTGGAACCGCGCGATCGCCTCACGGAACCGATCGTCCTCACGCAACCGTCGACCGTCGGGTCCCGACCGGTCTCCCATCGCGATGAGCGCGTCGAGGCCGCGCTGGAGGTCATGGGCGAGGTCGATCCACAGCATCGCCCGTTCGTGGCCGAGTGAGACCTGGGTGAGCGCCCACCCCTGGTTGAGGTCGCCGAGGAGGTGCTCCTTCGGGACCTCGACGTCGGTGAAGAAGACCTCGTTGAAGTCGGTGTAGTCGGGCTCGGTGAGCTCGGCGAACGGACGGGCTTCGAGTCCGGGCGACTTCATGTCGATGATGAGGACGCTGATCCCCTTGTGCTTCGGCGCGTCGGGGTCGGTGCGCACGAAGCACATGCACCAGTCGGCGTGGTGCGCGCCGGACGTCCACACCTTCTGGCCGTTGACGATGAAGCGGTCGCCGTCGAGCACGGCTCGGGTCTTGAGGCTGGCGAGGTCGCTCCCCGCACCCGGCTCGCTCATCCCGAGGCACCAGGCGATCTCGGCCCGCAGGGTGGGCAGCAGCCACCGTTCCTGCTGCTCGGGGGTGCCGGCGTCGTGGAGGGACGGTGCGATGATCCCGAGTCCCTGGGGGTTCAGGGTCCGCGGGAGCTCGCGGCGCTTCATCTCCTCGAAGTAGATCATCTGCTCGGACGGCGTCGCGTTCCTGCCGCCGAGCTCGGGCGGCCAGCCGGGCGCCAGGTACCCCGCGTCGAAGAGGGTGCGCTGCCACGCGCGCGACCAGTCGGGGAGGTCGGCGCTCGACTGCTTGGGCCGGTCGAGGTCGTCGTGGGACGGCGCGTGCTCGTCGAGCCACGCCCCGAGCTCGACGCGGAAGCGTTCCTCGGCATCCCCATAGCGCAGTCGCACGGCCGGAACCGTAGTCGGTAGGGTCCCTCCGCCTGACGCAGATGTCAGTCAAGTTGGCGCGACCACGAGCGAGAAGACCGACCCAAAGGCACCACCGAACCGATCGCACCGAAGCGGCACCGAAGTCCCGAAGGGACGAAGGTGCTCGCCAGGGAGCGAGTGGCCGCGAGCCGGGTATCCCGGCTCGCAACGAGCGACCGAGAAGAGATGGACTTCGAGTTCAGCGAGGAGCAGGAGGCGCTGCGCGCGAGCGTGCGTCGGTTCGTGGAGGAGCGGGCGCCGCTGGGCTGGGTGCGTGACCGATACGACGACCCGCGCGGGACCACCGACGACGTGTGGAGTGGGCTCGCCGACCTCGGCGTGCTCGGGCTCCTCGTTCCCGAGGCGCAGGGCGGCGCCGGGGGCGGGATGGTCGATGCGGCGCTCGTGCTCGAGACGCTCGGGCGCTCGGTCCACCCGGGGCCGATTGCGTCGAGCGCAATCGGCGCCGTCGGCCTGGTCCTCGACGCCGGGACCGCCGCCGACCACGCGGCGATGCTGCCGGGGCTCGCCGACGGCTCGACGGTGGGGACGGTGGCGTTGCTCGAGCCGAGTCGCCGCGCCGAGTGGCGGAACCCGACGACGACGGCGCGCGCCGAAGGTGACGCCTGGCGGCTGGACGGCACGAAGGTCCATGTCCCCGATCTCATGGCGGCCACCACGGTCCTGACGACCGCGACCGACCCTGCGGGTGTCGTCGGCGTGTTCGCCGTCGACGTCGCCGCGCCCGGCGTATCGACACGGTCCACACCCACCGTCGACGGGAGCCGCAAGGAGGGCACGCTCACGCTCGACGGCGCGTCGGCACACCGGCTCGGCGACGATGCCACCGCGGCAGTCGCCGCGACCATCGACCGACTCGCGGTCGCGGTGGTCGTCGAAGGGGTCGGGACCGCCGAACGCGTGCTCGAGCTGTCGACGGAGTACGCGAAGGAACGGCGGCAGTTCGACGCCCCGATCGGCTCCTTCCAGGCGGTGCAGCACCTGTGTGCCGACATGCTGCGGGCAGTCGAGCTGGCCCGCGCGGCGGGCTACTACGCGTGCTGGGCCGCCGACGAAGCCGACCACGCAGAGCGGCACCGGGCCGCGACGATGGCGCTCGCGTTCGCCGGCGACGAGCTCTACGCGGTCGGCGCGTCCGCCGTGCAGATCCATGCCGGCATCGGCTTCACGTGGGAGCACGACCTCCACCTCTTCTACAAGCGGCTCCTCACGCTGCAGCAGACCGGCGGAGGCAGCGTCGATCAGCTCGAGGAGCTGGCCTCGATCGCGCTCGACTGATCACGGTCGTCTGTCCTCGGCGCCTCGGGCTCCCCGCGGCGCCGCTGCCAGAGGGCGTCGAGCGCGATCGCAGCAAGCACCACGATGCTCACCTCGGCGGGCACGCGGAAGCGGATGGTCCCGTAGCCGACGGCGGCGATCAGCGTGACCAGCGCGACCGGCACCAGGAGCGGCCACACGAGCGCCCGGCGTCGTCGCTGGACCACGACTCCTCCGATGGCCAGCCCGGCGAGGATCCAGTACATGACGAGCCCGGACATCGCGGGCGCGTGGGAGCGGCCCTCGAACTCGGAGAAACGCAGCGTCTGGACGGGGCGGAAGATCCCCCATACTCGCCCCACCCGGGCCGCGACAACAGCCGGGAGCCGGTCCAGGTGCTCCCCCATGTAGTCCAGCGCGGCGTCCCGCTGGCGACTCGAGAGAACCGCCGCGTCCTCGGTCTTCGACGACTTCCCCGCGCACGCGAGGCTCCAGAACCCGATCCTCGGGCCCTCGTAGACCTCGTCGCAGTTCGCGCCGGTCAGGACGAGCCCGTCGCCGGTGGAGAGGAATGCGGGTTCCTCGAAGACCACGAGGTTGCGGACGACCCACGGTGAGACGACCAGCGCGGTCACGGCGCCGACGGTGAGCACCGGGCGAATCCAGTCCCGCCACGCCCCCCGGTTCGCACCCAGGAGCATCGGGATGCCGAGCGCCGGAGCGAGCAGGATCAGCTCGGCGCGCGCCAGCGCAGCGAACCCACAGCACACGCCGAGCACCGCAGCTGCGCCGGTCGACCCGGTCAAGCGGAGGCGGTAGGCCGCCCACAGCGCGAGCGCGACGAAGAGCGCGGCCAGCGATTCCGCCATCACGATTCCGTCGTTCATGAAGAGGTTCGGGTACACGGCCGCGATGCCGGCCGCGATGAGTCCGACGCGAGGCCCACGCACCGCTCGCCCGAGGAAGCCGATCGCGACGACGGCTGCCGTCCCGACGACGGACATCGTGAGTCGCTGCGCCATGGTGTCGGTCGTGAGCCCGAAGATCCACGTGGCGGGGGCGATGACCAGCGTGGTCAGCGGCGGGTGGTCTGCGTTCGCCAGGTCGGTCAGCGGTCTGACGAAGCCCTCGCCCGCGACGAGTGCCTTGGACTGCAACCCGTAGTAGATCGAGTCATAGAGCGAACGATCGCGTGGCGCGGTGTGACCCACGGTGTACACAACCCGAAGGACGAACGCCGCGACGCCGATGCCCCCGAGCCATCTGAAGAACTGCCGCCTCTCGGGCGTCGCGCGCGTCGGACCGGCGAGGGTCATCGCCTTCCTCAGCGCCGCCGGGTCAGGAGCAGCGCGCCGGCCATCGGGCCGCCACCCGCGCACGCCACCCCGACCTCGGGATCGCCGGATACCTGACGGTCACCGGCCTCGCCCCAGAGCTGGACGCATGCCTCGTGGAGGAACCCGTAGCCGTGCAGCCGACCGGAGGAGAGCTGTCCGCCGTGCGTGTTGAGCGGCAGCTCGCCGTCGAGCGCGATCCGCTGGCCGCCCTCGACGAACGGGCCCGACTCGCCCTTGCCGCAGAAGCCCATCGCCTCGAGCCAGCACATGGTGATGAACGAGAAGCCGTCGTACATCTCGGCGAGCTGCACGTCGGAGGGCTTGAGGTCGGTGCGGCCCCACAGCTGTGGGCCGGCATCGCGCACCGCCATCGTGGTGAGGTCGTCGAACTGATCCCACGACGGACGGCCGTGCAGGGCGGTGCCCACCGCCTCGACCTGGATCGGTGCCTTGCGGAGGTCGGCTGCCGTGTCGATGCGCGACACGATCACCGCGGTGCCTCCGTCGCAGGGCACGTCGCAGTCGAAGAGGCAGAACGGGTACGAGATCATCCGCGCGTTCAGGTAGTCGTCCATGGTCATCGGATCGCGGTAGATCCCGTTGGGATTGAGCGCCGCGTTCTTGCGGGCGTTCAGCGCGATCTGGGCGAGCTGCTCCCGGGTCGTCCCGTACTCGTGGAAGTGACGGTTCGCCATCATCGCGATCCACGTCGCGGCCGACGGCGCCGAGTACGGGAGCAACCACTCCATGAAGCCGCTCGCCCGGTACGCGCCCCCACCGCCGCCGCCGGGCATGACGGCGGCACGGCCACCCGAACCCTGGGCGCTGCCCTCGGCAACGCTGCGGAAGCACAGCACGTGCTTCGCGAGCCCCGCCGACACCGCGAGGCAGGCGTCGATCACCGAGCCGAGCTGTCCCGGTCGCTCTACCCCACCGGACCACCAGTTGAGGTCGAGCCGGAGCGCGTCGTGAACGTCGGTGACGCCGGCACCCGAGAACCCGATCGGGGACTCCATCCCACCGGGGTACGTGGAGATGCCGTCGATGTCGGCGGTGGTCAGGCCGGCGTCCTCGATCGCGGCGAGGCACCCATCGAGGGTCAGCTCGAGCGGGTCACGGTGCAGGCGGCGTCCGACGTCGGACTGCCCGGCGCCGGAGATCAGGGCCCGTCGCTCTCCGAGGAGATCGGTCGCCTCGCTCATCAGGCGTCCTTCCCGGCGTCGGTGCCCGTCACCGGCTCGAAGAGCGGGATCCAGACTTCATCCTCGACGTGCGCCTCGAACGTGACCTGCACGTCCATCCCGAACGTGACGTCGTCCGGCGCGCAATTGACGATGTTGGTGGTGACCCGCAGGTCGTCCTGCTCCACGCAACGCACGATCGCGAGCACGAACGGTGGCTCGAGTCCCGGCATCCACGGCTGGTGGTTCACCGAGTACGTCAGGACCTCGGCGCGGCCCGACACCGCCTCGACCCCGAGGTTCTTGGAGTGGCACTTTGGGCAGAGCACACCGGGCGGGTGGATGAAGTATTCGCAGTCGTTGCAACGCTGGAACCGCAGCTCACCGTCGCGGCCACCGCGCCAGTAGTGCTCGTTGCGCGGTCCGACCCTGGGGAGGATCCGGAACGGGACGTCGGTTGCCTGCTCAGCCATCATCGCCCTCTTCTTCGTCGTCGTCCGGTTCGGGCGCGGCGTCGAAGCCGGCACGCGCATGCGGGATCGCCTCGGCAGCGGGAAGGAGACCGAAGCCGGGGACGGTCAGCATCAACGAGCCGAGGACCTCGTCCCACGACGCCCCGACTTCCCTGGCGAACCCGGCGTGGCGGGCGACGCCTTCCCCGTTGCGGAGCAGCACCGTGCACACGAGCCGGATGAGCTCGTGGGTCTTGCGATCCGGTGCGCGCAGGGAGTCGATCTGGCTCATCCACGCGTTCTGGGCTTCGTGGAGCGCCGGGAACACGTCGTGGATCGGTTCCTCGAACGGGAAGTTGAGGTCGCCGTCGCGCGCGTCGCTCATGCGGGCACGAACACCGGGAGCGTGACGTCGTCGCCGACGTCGCGGAACGCTGCGCTGAGGTCCATGCCGACCTCGAGGTCGTCGAAGTCGCAGTCGACGACATTGGTCATCATGCGAGGCCCCTCGGCGAGGTCGACGATCGCCGCGACGTAGGGCACACGCTCGGGGAACGGTGGGAGGTCGTTCGACCGCACCACCGACCACGTGTACAGAGTCGCTCGTCCACTGGCGTCCGCCCACTCCACCTGGTCGCTCCAGCAGTGCGGGCAGAACGGCCTCGGGTAGAAGTGGGCCTCGCCGCAGTCGGCACAGCGCTTGACGAGCAGCCGGCCCTCTCGGGCCGCGTCCCAGAAGGGCTCCGTCTCGGGATCCGGGGCAGGGAGATCGAAGCGCACGGGCCGCGACGGCGGATCGTCAGCCCGGGAGCGCGGCGGTGGCGAGTCCGGAGACCAACGCCGCACCGTCCTGGTTGACGACTTCGCACTCGAGGTCGACGAGCTGTTCACCGTCGTTCTCATACTTCTTGGCGACCCGCACATGGGTCGTGAGCACCTCGCCCGGCCAGGTCTGCTTCGTGAAGCGAACCTTGTAGAGCCGGAGGTTGCCGACGCCGACGTAGTCGGTCACGGCCTTGGCGAGCAGGCCCATGGTGAACATCCCGTGGCCGAAGACGCTCGGGAGTCCCGCAGCCTGGGCCGCCACCTCGTCGGTGTGCATCGGGTTGAAGTCCCCGGATGCGCCGGCGTACATCACCAGGTCGGTGCGACCGAGCTCGTGGCTGAACTCGGGCGCCGCGTCACCTTCCGAGACGTCGTCGTAGCGGGTTTTCTGCTCTCCCATTCGGGGCGAAGCGTGGCCGTTTCCTGACACCGCTGTCAACTTGCGCGTAGCCTCCGCGCGTGCCCCTCGACCTCGCGGAGCTCCTCGAGCCCTCCCACACCGCGCTCGTGACGATGGAGATGCAGCGCGGCGTGGTGGGTGACCGCGCCGTCATCCGCGCCCTCGCCGACGAGGTCGACGCGCTCGGCGTCGTGGGCCGGATTGCCATCCTCGCGACGGCCGCACGGTCGGCCGGGGCACGCGTCGTGCACTGCACCGCCGAGTTCCGGGGCGACCGCGCCGACTCGAACGACAACGCGCCGATGCTGCGCATGATCGCCAAGGGTCATCCCCATCTCGTCGTGGGCAGCCCCGAGGCTGCGGTCGTGCCGGAGCTCGGCCCCGACCCGGCCGATGTGGTCGCGGCCCGTCGCCATGGCCTCACCCCCTTCCCCGGTACCGACCTCGACGCGATCCTCCGGAACCTCGGCGTCCGCACGATCGTGGCCTCGGGCGTCTCGGTGAACATCGGGATCACCGGGCTCGTGATGGTGGCGGTGGACCTGGGGTACCGGGTCGTGCTCGCCACCGACGCGGTCGCCGGCGTGCCTCGCGACTACGCGAGAGCGGTCGTCGAGCACACCCTCGCACCCCTCGCGACCCGGCTCACCACCGACGAGATCGTGACAGTGTGGGCCCCATGACGATCGCGGCGGGGCTCGACTTCACCGCGCTGCTCCCCGACAAGGTCGCGCTCATCACCGGCGCGGCATCGGGGCAGGGACGCGCCGCCGCCCGGCTCTTCGGCGCCCACGGCGCGCGCGTGGTCGTCGCCGACAACAACGACGAGGGTGCGGCCGAGACGGTCCGCATGATGGAGGAGTCCGGGAGCGAGGCCGTCGCGGTGCACGCCGACGTCTCCGTGCGTGCCGACGTCGACACGATGGTGGCCGCCGCGATGGATCGCTACGGCCGTCTCGACGTCCTCTACAACAACGCCGCCGTGCAGATGTCGGGACGCCTCGTCGACTGCACCGAGGAGGACTGGGACCTCACGATCGCGACGAACCTGTCGGCGATCTTCTGGGCCTGCCGGGCCGCGCTCCCCGCGCTCCTGGAGGGCGAGGGCGGCAGTGTGATCAACACCGCATCGACACTGGGCTTGATCGGCTCAGAGGGCTACGCCGCGTACGGTGCCGCGAAGGCCGGCCTCGTGCTGCTCACCAAGCAGATCGCCGTCGAGTACGGCCCGAACGTGCGCGCGAACGTCATCGCGCCCGGCTCCATCGACACGCCCCGCTTCCGAAAGGTCCTCGACGCCACGCCCGGCGCCGAGAAGTTCGTCGAGGGACTCAAGAAGAACATCCCGGTGCGGCGCCTCGGCACCGCCGACGACGTCGCGCGCATCGCGCTCTTCCTCGCGAGCGAGCTGTCGTCGTACGTGAGCGGGGCGATCATCCCGGCCGACGGTGGGCTGGCGGTCTACCGATGAGCATCGCGATCGTCACTGGCGGCGCCTCCGGTCTGGGCGACGCGATCGCGCATCGCCTCGCCCAGGACGGCCAGACGGTGGTGGTCGCCGACATCGACGCCGAGGGAGCATCGGCGACCGCGGCGGCGATCGCCGATGCTGGTGGACACGGCGTCGCGGTCACGTGCGACGTCACGTCACGGTCCGCGGTCGACGCGATGGTTGCGGAGGCCGCCGGCCTCGGTCCGATCTCGACCCTCGTGCTCTCGGCCGCGATCGAGAACGTCACTCCGCTCGTCGACCTCTCCGACGAGGACTGGCAGCACGTCCTCGACGTCGACCTCAAGGGCCCGTTCCTCTGCATGCGCGCCGCGATCCCGCACATGGTCGAGCACGGTGGCGGCTCGGTGATCGCGCTCGGCTCCACCCTCGGACTCATCGTCTCCCCCGGCCATGCCGCGTACTGCGCCGCGAAGGGCGCCCTCGTGAACCTGTGCAAGCAGGCCGCGATCGAGCACGCGCCCGACAACGTGCGGGTGAACCTCGTCGCCCCTTCGGCCACCGACACGGGGCTCTTCATGAAGTTCTCCGGGATGGCCCCCGACCCCGAGAAGCTGCGGGCCCAGATCGCCGCGACGAACCCGATGCAGCGCATCGGTCGCGGCGAGGAGGTCTGCGACCTCGTCGCGTTCCTCGCGTCCGACGCCTCCACCTATCTCAGTGGCTCGGTGATCCCGCTCGACGGCGGGATGGCCGCCCGTCGGATCGTCTGAGCGCCTCGACCATGCACGGCGACCTCGCGATCCTCGATGCCGACGGTCACGTCGTCGAGCCCGGTCACGTGTTCGCCGAGTTCGCACCGCCCGGCACCGACGTGTTCGACCTCCCGGCGACCACCCCGTTCCAGATGTGCGGTGACCTCGAGCTGCTCCGCGACCAGCTCGACCACGGCTTCGACGCACCCTCGTACCTCCGCGCGATGGACACGCAGGGGATCGACGCCGCGGTCCTGTTCCCGTCGGTGGGGCTGTTCGTGCCGTTCATCCCCGAGCTCGACGCCGACGGATCGGCCGCCGCGTGCCGTGCGTACAACGACTGGATCGCCGACTACTGCGACACCGAGCCGGCGCGGCTCGCCGGGATCGGCGTGGTCCCCCGCGACCCCGTCGCCGCCGCGGCCGAGGTGCACCGCGCCGTGGGACTCGGCCTCCCAGGGGTGCTCATCCGCCCCAACCACTTCGGCGGCGACTACTTCGACGCACCGTCGTGGACCCCGTTCTACGAAGCACTCGAGGAGACCAGCGGCGTCCTCGCGGTGCACGAGGCCCTCGGTGTGCGGTCCGGCATCACGATCGGCTCCGACCGGTTCACCGGCTTCGCGGCCCGCCACGCGTGCTCGCACCCGCTGGAGCAGATGACCGCCATGGTGGCGCTCATCCTCGGCGGGGTGCTCGAGCGCCACCCCGGGCTGCGCGTCGCATTCCTCGAGTCGGGCACGGGATGGCTCCCCTACTGGCTCGCCCGCCTCGACGACCATCGCGAGTGGATGCTCGACGTGGAGTGCGCGGACCTGTCGCTCACCCCGACGGAGTACTTCGCGCGTCAGTGCGTGATCTCGTCCGACCCGGAGGACGTCCTGGCCGCGTCGACGATCGCTCGCGTCGGCTCCGACCACGTCGTGTGGGCCAGCGACTTCCCGCACCCCGACGCCGAGTTCCCCGGCGCCGTCGAGGAGTTCCTGGAGAAGATCCCCGACGTCGGTGACGCGGACCGACGCGCTGTCTTGTGGGACACGCCGCTCCACTTCTACGGGCTCGAGGAGCGCTTCGCCGCGCCGACCACCCCGTCGGCCTGAGGCACGACAGGACGCGGATGGGCAGCCCTGACCGAGCCCCCGATCCGGCGCTCGTCGCGCTCGGCTGGGATGCCGGGTGGCAGGGTGCGCTCGATGCCGTCCCCGGTGACGCCGAGCCCGGACGGGTGATCCGCCACGACGGGGTCGCGGTGCTCACGACCCTCGCCGAGGAGACCCGCCATCTGCACCTGCGCCCGGCCGTCCCGCCTCTCGCCGTCGGCGACTGGGTGACCGCCGACGGCACCACGGTGCTCGACCTCCTCCCCCGCCGGACCCTGCTCGAACGGCTCGACCCGTCGACCGGCGCACCCACGGTCGTCGCCGCGAACATCGACCTCGTGCTGATCTTGTGCGGGCTGGACCGTCCCGTGCGGGCCGGGCGGGTCCAGCGCTTCGTCGCCCAGGCCCGCGATGCGGGGGCGACCCCGTTCCTGGTGCTCACGAAGGCGGACCTGACCGACGACCTCGAGGGCGTACTCGCAGACGCACGCGCGATCGACCCCCAGCTGGAGGTGCTCGCGGTCTCGGCGCCGACCGGCGCGGGAATGGACGAGCTGGGCGAGCGGGTGGCGGGCACGACCATGGTCGCCGTCGGCGAGTCCGGTGCCGGGAAGTCCACGCTCGCCAACGCGCTGTGCGGGGAGGATGTGGCCGCCACGGCCGAGGTCCGCAGCGGGGACGCCAAGGGGCGGCACACGACGACGTCGCGCCAGCTGCACCTGCTCCCCATGGGCGGCTGCCTGATCGACACGCCGGGCGTGCGCGCCGTGGGCCTGTCGGCCGACACCGCGACCGTCGAGGAGTCGTTCGACGACATCGCGGAGCTGGCGCTGCAGTGCAAGTTCACCGACTGCGGGCACGACACGGAGCCCGGCTGCGCGGTGCGCGCCGCGGTCGACGACGGATCGCTCGCCGCGCAACGACTCGCATCGTGGCATCGCCTGCGCGGTGAGGTCGCCGAGCAGGCCCAGCGGGAGCAGACACACGCCCGCCGCCGGAGGAGGTGAGCGGTGGACGACCCCGACCTCGCGATTCGCAATCTGACGTACTCCCGGTTCGTCGAGCTCGGTCGAGCGCCGACCGCGGCGGAGGTCTCCGCGAGCGCGGACCTGCCGGCCTCGGACGTCACAGCCGCGTGGCGGCGTCTCCACGACGCCCACGCGCTCGTCCTGTTCCCGGGTCGGGACGAGATCCACATGGCCAACCCCTTCTCGGCCGTGCCCACGCCCTACCGCGTCGAGGCTGCGGGCCGCTCCTGGTTCGGCAACTGCGCCTGGGATGCGTTCGGCATCTGCGCGGCGCTCGGCGTCGCCGGGACGATCTCCACGGAGTGCGCCGACTGCGGTACCGAGATCGAGGTGTCGGTGCGCGCGGAGGCACCGAGCGATCCGACGCTCCTGTTCCACTGCTTGGGTGACTTCTGGGCCCTTCCCTGATGACCGCCGTGACCGCGGCAGAGTGTTGGACGGGCGTCCGATCGATCAACGATGATGCCGCCGATCCAAGGAGAGCCGGATGGCTGACCACGAGTACGAGCGAATGCTCTGGGACGAGTCGAGTGACATCGCCGCGGCCCTCGGTGAGCTGCAGGATGCCGAGTTCGACGCGATGAGCCTCTGCGAGGGGTGGCGGGTCCGCGACGTCGTCTCGCACATGGTCGTCGGGCACACCGCACCGATGTCGAAGATCCTCGTGGAGGTCGCGAAGAACGGCTTCAGCGTCCCGAAGGGATCCTTCGAGATCTCGCGCGAGTACGGGTCGGCACACAGCGCCGCCGAGATCCGCGACGCGTGGTCCGCAGTGGCCAGGGACCACACCCGCAAGGGCATCACGAAGGTGATCTCCGAGAAGGAGGGGATGGTCGACCTCCTCATCCACCACCAGGACATCCGGCGTCCCCTCGGCCGACCGCGCACGATCCCCGCCGAGCGGCTCACCGCCGCGCTCGACGCACTCCCGACCATCGGCGGCTTCCTGAAGTCGAAGCAGCGGATGAGGGGCCTGAGCTGGCGCGCGACCGACGTCGACTGGACGTTCGGGGAGGGCCCGGAGGTCAGCGGTCCGGCCGAGGCGCTGATCCTCGCGGCGTCGGGCCGCCCGGCGGCGCTGCCCGAGCTCTCGGGCGACGGTCAGGCCGAGCTGGCAAGCCGACTCGCCGCGTAGCGGTCGTCCCCTCGGCGTCGGGCGTCAGTCCCGGCGACCTGCCCACCATCGTGGCTCGTCGCTGAACGACACCGAGCGATTGAGCACCAACGCTTGCACGGGATCGACCGTTCGACAAGGATCCCGGCTCCGGGATACAGGGGACGGGCATTCTGAAATGTGGTTGATCAGTACGCGGGACTTGCAGTTCCGGTTCCGACGCTTCCTGATCGCGATCGCGGTCACCGCGCTGGTGTTCGGGATCGCAGTCGCCATCGACGGCATCAAGCAGACGCTCGCGGACGAACCCGCGAAGCTCGTGACGAGCTTCGACAGCGACACCTGGGTGGTCCGCGAGGGCAGCGAGGGCGTCTTCTCCAGCACCGCGGTACTGGCCGCCTCGGTCGTCGACGAGTTGCAGGCGACACCCGGGGTGCGCTCGGCCGAGCCGGTCGTCACCGGACGCGCCACGGTCTCGACCGGCAAGCGCCAGACCGTGAACCTCATCGGCTTCGATCTGCAGCGCGGTGGCCCCACCCTCACCGAGGGGCGGGCACCCGCGGCGCCCCGCGAGGCGGTCGTCGGCGACGGCATCGACGTCGAGGTCGGCGACCGACTCGCGACGACGAGCGGCTCGTTCCGGGTCGTCGGACGAGTCAAGGATGGAAACTTCAACGGTGGGGCACCGACCGTCTTCCTGAGCGTCCGCGGGGCCCAGCAGGTGGCTGTCGACGGCCAGCCCCTCGTGATGGGCATCGCCGTCCGCGGCCGCCCCGAGACCTTGCCCCCCGGCACGTCCGTGGTGACGAACGGCGCGGCCATCGAGGACATGCGGATCGCGATCGGAAGCGCCGCGTCGACGATCGACTTCGTCGCCCTCCTCACGTGGCTCATCGCCGCCGGGGTGATCGGTGCCATCGTCTACCTCACCGCGATCGAACGCACCCGCGACTTCGCCGTGCTGCGCGCGACGGGTTCGCCGAAGCGACTCATCGTGGGCGGGCTCATGATCCAGTCGCTGGTCGTGGCGGTGATCGCGGCGCTCCTGGCCGTGCCGCTCGCGTACCTCCTGCGCATGGGGATGCCGTTGCCGGTGACGCTGACCAGCGGGTCGATGGTTCGCATCGTCATCGTCGGAATCGTGGTGGGAGTGCTGGCCAGCCTGGCCGCCGTACGCCGCGCGATCACGACCGATCCGGCGCTCGCGTTCGGGGGCGCATGATGCCCGACGTCACCATTCGCGACCTCACCATCGAGTACTCGAGCGGCGGCTACGCGGTGCGCCCGTTCGACCACTTCAGCCTCGAGCTGAAGTCCGGTCAGCTCGTGCTCCTGCTCGGCGCGAGCGGGTGCGGCAAGACGACCCTGCTCTCGGTGCTGTCGTCGTTGCTCACGCCCACTTCGGGCACCGTGCACGTCGGGGACAGCGAGGTGACAGCACTCACGGGCGCGGCGCTCACCGAGTACCGCCAGCGAGGCGTCGGCGTGATCTTCCAGG
>JAWOIO010000051.1:0-2920 GCA_046484625.1 Acidimicrobiia bacterium | reverse complement strand
ACAACACCGAGATGACCGTCACCCTCATCAACCCCATCGCCATGGAAGAAGGCCTACGCTTCGCGATCCGCGAAGGCGGCCGCACCGTCGGCGCCGGCCGCGTCACCAAGATCCTCAAGTAGGACGACCAACGCCGAGCGAGCGTCCGCGGGCCGGGTATCCCGGCCCGCAGCGAGCGAGGCCATGAAGTGAAAGCGGAGCGGTAGAGACGATGGCTTCTGACAAGCGCATCAAGGTGACCCTCGCCTGCGAGGAGTGCAAGCGGCGGAACTACATCACCACCAAGAACAAGACGAACGACCGCGAGCGGATCGAGATGATGAAGTACTGCCGCTTCGACCGCAAGCACACCACGCACAAGGAGACCAGGTAGCGCCACCGGCCGAGGCGGGTGCGTCACTCGCCTACTGGCAGGTAACCCCGTAGCCTCCGGCCGAGTCCTATGCGTGTATCTGACGAAGAGGGTCGTCTGGCCCACGAGCTCCGCGAGCTCGTGGTCGAGGCCCGCCGGGGAGACCGATCGGCGTTCGACGAGCTGGTGCGCCGCACCTACGTCGACACCTACACGCTGGCCGTACGCCTCACCGGGAACGAGGAGGACGCGCGGGACGTGGTACAGGAGACCTACCTCCGGGCCTGGAAGAGCCTCAAGCGGTTCCGGGGTGACGCCGCGTTCACGACGTGGCTCTACCGGATCACCGCGAACGTGTCGTACACGCTCGTCGACCGCCGCCGCCGTCGTCGGACGAGCCCGATCGACGACGTCCCCGAGCAGATCGACATCAGGGTCGAGGCGCGTACGGAGGACCTCGTGGGAGCCACGCTCGGCCTGGGCGAGCTCGCGGAGAGCCTCGACCGGCTCTCGCCGTCGCTGCGCTCGCTCGTCATCCTCAAGGACGTGTACGGCCTGTCCCACGAGGAGATCGCCGACGACCTCGGCATCAGCGTCTCGGCCGCGAAGGTCCGCCTGCACCGGGGCCGCAAGCGGCTCCGCGAGATGCTCGACCAGTCCGAGGGCCGGTCGAGCATCGACCTGACCACCGGCGACCACGACGCGGACAGGGGGTCGAGCCGTGCGGTGTGAAGAGGTCGCGCTGCTCCTCCCGGCCGCCGTCGACGGTGAGGTGACACTCGCCGCTCCCGTCTACGACCATGTCGACTCGTGCCTCCGGTGTCAGGCCGAGCTGGCGCGCTATCGCCGAATGCTCCGCGGCCTCCAGCTGCTGCGGACCGAGTACCTCGAGCCGGCCCCCGGCCTGCTCAGCCAGACGCTCGCCGCACTCGGCGAGGCCTCCGAGCGACGCGCGGTCCGTTCGCTGCTGTCGGGGAAGCGGCTCGCCTACGCGGGTGCGATCGGCGGCGCGGTCGCTGCGGCCGGCGCCACGACCGCCGCGGTGCTCATCGCGCGAGCCCGCCGCCGGGCCACGCTCACCCACGCCTGACCGCTCGGGACCGCCGCCAGGATCGCTCCGCACGGAGCGGGACGAGGCCGCGCTGCTATCCTGCCCGACTGGCCCCCGCGCCGGAGGGCAGTAGCTCAATTAGGTAGAGCACCGGTCTCCAAAACCGGCGGATGGGGGTTCGATTCCCTCCTGCCCTGCTCGAAACCCTCGATCCCACGGTCCCGCCAGGACACGCACCCATGAACCAACCGATGAACCGCCAGACCAAACGGCTGATGGAGCGCCAAGGCGCCGACAAGCCGGGCGAGAAGCGCGCGCGCCCGCAGCCGGGGAGCAGCGATCCCAAGCGGGAGCGGGTCGGAGTGCGGGCGTTCTTCGGCGAGGTCAAGGCGGAGCTCAAGAAGGTCGCCTGGCCCACGCGCAAGGAAGTCTTCAATTCCACCGTCGTGGTGCTGATCGCCGTGACGTTCATGACCGCCCTGATCTTCGGGTTCGACTACGCGTCCTCGAAGTTCGTCCTCTTCCTCTTCGACTGAGACCGATGACCATCGACTTCACCGAGAACGGCGGCGCATCTGCCGCCGAAGCCGCTGCCGCGCTCCTGGGCACCACGCCCCCGGAGGACGACGCGCCCGGCGCCCCGGACGCCTCCACCGACACCGTCGACGAGGCCCAGCCCGACGCGCTCGCAGCCGAGGTGCCCGCCGCCGCCGTCGAGTCGGAGGCCATCGCGTCGGACTTCGAGGTCGCGGACGCCGAGGTCGCGGACGCCGAGGTCGCGGACGCCGAGGTCGCGGACGCCGAGGTCGCGGACGCCGAGGCCCCCGACTCCGAGCTCGGCGGTGACGAGCCTGCCGCGGACGCCACGCCCGGGAAGGCGCCGGCGAGCCCGTTCGACCGCGACGGCGACTGGTACGTCGTCCACACCTACGCCGGCTACGAGAACAAGGTGAAGTCCAACCTGCTGAACCGGATCCGCTCGATGCACGTCGAGGAGCGGATCTTCGAGGTCGTCATCCCGATGGAGGACGTCATCGAGTTCAAGGGTGGGTCACGCCGGGTCGTCCAGAAGAAGGTCTTCCCCGGCTACCTGCTGGTCCGCATGGACCTCGACGACGACTCCTGGTACGTCGTGCGCAACACGCCCGGGGTCACCGGGTTCGTCGGCCCGAGTGGGTCGAAGCCCGTCCCGCTGTCGCGGCGTGAGGTCGAGGACATCCTCGGGGTCGAGAAGCCCGAGGGCGCGCCCGTCGTCGAGAAGAAGGTCCGGCCCCGCGTCGAGTTCGAGGAGGGGGAGCAGGTCCGGGTCACCACCGGTCCGTTCGCCGACTTCAACGGCGCGATCTCGGAGATCGACGTCGACCGGTCGAAGCTCAAGGTGCTCGTGAACATCTTCGGGCGTGAGACGCCCGTGGAGCTCGAGTTCGGCCAGGTCGCAAAGCTCTAGCGAAGAAGCGAAGAGGAAGCGAAGATCCAGGCGCTACCGAGCCGGGCGACCCGCACGATGCGGAGCGAAC
>JAWOIO010000049.1:0-4486 GCA_046484625.1 Acidimicrobiia bacterium | reverse complement strand
ACAACACCGAGATGACCGTCACCCTCATCAACCCCATCGCCATGGAAGAAGGCCTACGCTTCGCGATCCGCGAAGGCGGCCGCACCGTCGGCGCCGGCCGCGTCACCAAGATCCTCAAGTAGGACGACCAACGCCGAGCGAGCGTCCGCGGGCCGGGTATCCCGGCCCGCAGCGAGCGAGGCCATGAAGTGGAAGCAGGGCAATAGAGACGATGGCAGGCGAACAGAAGATCCGGATCCGGCTGAAGGCCTACGACCACGAGATCATCGACCAGTCGACGAAGAAGATCGTCGAGACGGTCGTGCGGACGCAGGCCAAGGTGCGCGGTCCCGTGCCCCTGCCCACCGAGATCCGTCGCTTCTGCGTCGTGCGCTCACCGCACGTCGACAAGGATTCCCGCGAGCACTTCGAGATGAGGATCCACAAGCGCCTGCTCGACATCGTGGAGCCCACCGGCAAGACGGTCGAGTCGCTCCAGCGCCTCGACCTCCCCGCCGGGGTCGACATCGAGATCAAGATCCAGCAGGTCTGACCCCCCCGTCACCGCTTCCGGTGACGGATCTCGCCGCTCCTCCCGTTCTCGTGACGGGATCGGCCCTCCCGGGGGCGGGATCGGTCACGAGATGAGAATCCCCGCCTGGCATCGTGACGTGAGCGTCCGATAGTCTTTTCCTTCCTGGCGTTGCGGCCTTCCTCGCCTCCGCGCCTTCGACCCGACCGAGCACCGCCAACCGACGTCCGCGCAGGCTGCGGCTCCGAGCAGAACCGTGCGGCACATCCGAACCCACGCTCCGCCGGCCCTGGCCGGGGGAGCGTTCGCGTGAGCGGCCTCCGCCGTCCACATTCCCGATCGACACGAACGACCTACACGAGCGAGGCGAGCGACACGATGGCAGGCAAGGGGATCCTCGGGCGCAAGCTCGGTATGACCCAGGTCTGGGATTCGGAGAACCGGGTCGTCCCGGTCACCGTGATCCAGGCCGGGCCCTGTCGCGTCGTGCAGCTCAAGACTCCTGAGCGCGATGGCTACGCGGCCGTGCAGCTCGCGTTCGGTGCGACGAAGCCGCAGCGCCTCTCGAAGGGAGAGCTCGGCCATCTCGCGAAGGCGGGCGTCGACGCGCAGCGGGACCTCGCAGAGCTCCGGGTCGAGGACCTCACCGGATACGAGGTCGGCATGGAGATCAGCGCCGACGTCTTCGACGCCGGCGAGCGGGTCGACGTCACCGGGGTGAGCAAGGGCAAGGGCTTCGCCGGTGTGATGAAGCGCCACAACTTCAAGGGTCAGGGCGCGAGCCACGGCAACCACAAGAGCCACCGTGTCCCCGGCGCCATCGGCGCGTGCGCGACGCCGGCGCGCGTGTTCAAGGGCACGCGCATGCCCGGACAGATGGGTGCTCGCAAGGTCACGACCCTGAACCTCGAAGTGGTCGAGGGCGATGCCGAGCGCGGTCTGCTGCTGATCCGCGGCTCGATCCCCGGCGCGAACGGCACGGTCGTGCTCGTGCGCAATGCCGTGAAGGGACCCAAGGTCCACTTCGAGCCCCCGGCGGCCAAGGAGCCGGTGGCCGTCGAGGCCGACGTCGCCGAGCCGGTCGAAGAATCGGTCACCGACGAGCCGATCTCCGAGGAGCCCGTCGCCGAGGCGACCCCTGAGGCACCCGAGGCCGCAGACGCCGCAGCCGACGAAGGTGGTGATTCGGAGTGAAGGTCGACATCGCACCGGTCGGCGGTGGGTCTGCCGGCTCCATCGATCTGCCCGAGGATCTCTTCGGTGTCACGCCGAACATCGGGCTCATGCACCAGGTCGTCACCGCGCAGCTCGCGCACCGACGCGCCGGGACGCACAGCACCAAGACGCGCGCCGAGGTGCGCGGCGGTGGGGCCAAGCCCTGGCGCCAGAAGGGCACCGGACGCGCCCGCCAGGGCTCCATCCGCTCGCCCCAGTGGCGCGGTGGTGGGGTTGCGCACGGCCCGAAGCCCCGTGACTACACGCAGAAGACGCCCAAGAAGATGGTGCGAGCCGCCCTGCGCTCCGCCCTGTCGGACCGTGCCGCCGAAGGCCGCATCAAGGTGATCGACTCGTGGGGGATCGACGAGCCTCGCACGAAGCAGGCGATCAGCGTGCTCGACAACCTCGGACTGCGTCCCGCGGGCGAGCGCCCGCCGCGCGTGTTGATCGTGCTCGACCGCACTGAGCACGCGGTCTGGAAGTCGTTCCGCAACCTCGGGACGCGCGTCCAGATCATCATTCCCGAGGAGCTGAACCCGTACGACATCCTCCTCAACGACTGGATCGTCTTCTCGAAGCCGACGCTCGACGCGGCGATCGATCGCTTCGCCGAGCGCGCCACTCCCACCGCTGCGGCAGCCGACCCCACGGAAGGTGACGGCACATGAGCCGCGATCCCCGTGACGTGATCATCCGTCCGGTCGTGTCCGAGAAGTCGTACGCCGCGTACGACGACAACGTGTACACGTTCGTCGTCGCGCCCGACGCCAACAAGGTGGAGATCCGCCAGGCGATCGAGACGATCTTCAACGTCAAGGTCAAGAACGTGAACACGCTGAACCGCAACGGCAAGCGCAAGCGCAACCGCACGACCGGCGCCTTCGGTCAGCGCACCGGTCAGAAGCGAGCGATCGTCTCCCTCGTCGAGGGCGATCGCATCGAGATCTTCGGGAGCTGAGATGGCGATCCGCAAGCGCAAGCCCACCAGCCCCGGGCGTCGGTTCCAGACCGTCTCGGACTTCTCCGAGCTGACCCGGTCGCGCCCCGAGAAGTCGCTCACTCGCTCGAAGCCCAGCACCGGTGGCCGCAACTCGTACGGCCGCACCACCACGCGTCACCGCGGTGGCGGTCACAAGCAGAAGTACCGCGTGGTCGACTTCCGCCGCGACAAGGACGGCGTGCCCGCCAAGGTTGCCGCGATCGAGTACGACCCCAACCGCAACGCCCGCATCGCGCTGCTCCACTACATCGACGGCGAGAAGCGCTACATCATCGCCCCGCAGGGCGTGTCCGTCGGAGACCAGCTCCAGAGCGGCCAGGGATCCGAGATCCGACCCGGGAACGCGCTCCCGCTGCGCTACATCCCCGTGGGCACGACGGTGCACAACGTAGAGCTCAAGCCCGGTGCCGGCGCGAAGCTCGGCCGGGGTGCCGGGGCCGCGATCCAGCTCGTCGCCAAGGAGGGGACCTCCGCCACCGTGCGGCTCCCCTCCACCGAGATGCGGCGGGTCAACATCGACTGCCGGGCGACGGTGGGATCCGTCGGCAACGCCGAGGCCTCCCTCGTGAAGATCGGCAAGGCCGGTCGGAACCGCTGGAAGGGCCGTCGTCCGAAGAACCGCGGTGTGTCGATGAACCCGGTCGACCACCCGCTCGGCGGGGGCGAGGGCAAGAGCTCGGGTGGTCGCCACCCGGTCTCGCCGTGGGGCAAGCCCGAAGGCCGTACCCGCAAGAAGGGCAAGAAGTCCGACGAGATGATCATCCGACGCCGACGCAGCCGCGGCTCTCGCCGCTAGCGCGGGCGAACAGGAGGAACAGCAGTGCCCAGGAGCCTCAAGAAGGGACCGTTCGTCGACGACCACCTCGAGAAGAAGGTGGAGGCGATGAACGCCGCCGCCGACCGCAAGGTCATCAAGACGTGGTCCCGTCGATCCACGATCACGCCGGAGATGGTCGGCCACACGCTCGCGGTCCACGACGGCCGCAAGCACGTCCCCGTCTACATCAGCGAGTCCATGGTCGGGCACAAGCTGGGCGAGTTCGCGCCCACGCGCACGTTCCGGTTCCACGCCGGTGCCGAGCGGTCGGCGAGGCGGTAGACGATGGCAGCCCCCACCACCGACGCCGCGCGCGAGACCGTCGCGCGCGTGCGGCACCTGCGGACCTCGCCCACGAAGGTGCGTCCGGTCCTGAAGCTGATCACGGGCGAGTCGGTCCTCGACGCGCGCGACACGCTGTTGCTCTGCGAACGAGGTGTCGCCGACGAGGTGTCGAAGCTCCTCGACTCGGCGATCGCCAATGCCGAGCACAACGACCAGGTCCCCGAGGACGAGCTGCGGATCATCCGGGCCTTCGCCGACGAGGGCCCCACAGCCAAGCGCTGGCGTCCGCGAGCACGCGGTCGGGGGACTCGGATCCGCAAGCGGACGAGCCACATCACGATCGTCGTGGGCCGTTACGACGACAGCGAGCTCGAGCGTCGCCGGGCGATCGAGGCCGCGTCCGGCGGTCCTGCCCGCACCCGCCCGACCCGCCGTCGCCGCGCCCCCGAGGCCGACCACGATCACGATCACGATCACGACGACGACGACGCAGCCGTCGAGGACGCCGAAGCGACGACGGCGAAGAAGGCCACGAAGCGATCGACGGCCAAGAAGACGGCCAAGAAGACGGCAAAGAAGGCAACCGCGGAGAAGTCGACGGCCAAGAAGGCAACCGCGGAGAAGTCGACGGCCAAGAAGGCAACCGCGGAGAAGT
>JAWOIO010000046.1:0-14715 GCA_046484625.1 Acidimicrobiia bacterium | reverse complement strand
CTCCGCCAGGTCCAGCATGAACTCCGCCAGATCTCTCACATCCAGGAGCATGACCGGATCCGTGGCTTTTCCCATGGCCAGGGCGATCAGGGCGATGGCGGCCACGGCGGCGACCGAGCCGAACGAGAGGTCCTCCACCGGGTCCGTCTACCAGACGGTGGGGCACCCCACCACCCGGCTCGAGTTCCTATGATGGGCACTGGGAGGTCGGAGTGAGGCGAGGTCCGTACGCGCATCGAGAGCCTGCGACGGGGGCGACGGGCCCGTACGCCGCGGTCCCCGGCGTTCCCGCCTGGCGGGCGAAGGTGCCGCGTTGGCTCGCCCGGTTCCTGTTCGAGCCCCCCGACGTCATCCGGACCCGTGCCGGCTCGCGTGCCTGACGCTCCGATGGTCGACAACCTCCGCATGCGGCGTTTGCGCGTCTTCAACGTCGTCGTCGGCCTGATCCTCGCGGCCGAGGGCGCGCTGATGCTCGCGCTCAGCAATGGGCTCTCGCTTCCGGTGTTCGCGTCGTATCTCCGCGACGACCCGGTCGAGATGCTCGGCGCCGCGCCCGCCGACAAGCTGTTCTCGATCGACCTCGGGGTGATGATCGCGGTGTTCCTGTTCCTCGCGGCCGCAGACCACCTCCTGGTCTCGGCGCCGCGGGTCAACGGGTGGTATGTACGCCAGCTGGACCGCCGCGCGAACTACGCCCGGTGGATCGAGTACTCGATCAGCTCGTCGATCATGATCGTGCTGATCTCGATGCTGTCGGGGATCCGCGACATCGCCGCGCTCACCGCGATCTTCGGCGTGAACACCGCGATGATCCTGTTCGGCATCCTGATGGAGCGCCAGCAAGAGCCGGGCCGGGCTGACTGGAGCGCGTTCTGGTTCGGCACCCTCGCCGGAGCCGTGCCGTGGATCGCGATCTGGACCTACATCCTCGTGGCCGACGAGGTCCCGGGCTTCGTGTACGCGATCATCACGATCGAGCTGGTGCTGTTCTTCAGCTTCGCGTTGAACATGGTGCTCCAGTACCGACAGGTCGGGCGCTGGCGCGACTACGTCGCGGGCGAGGTCACGTACATCGTCCTGAGCCTCGGCGCGAAGTCGCTGCTCGCGTGGCTGGTCTTCGCGAACGTGCTGCGGAGCTAGGCCGCAGCGGCACAATCACGCCATGGGCAGCAAGTCGGACGCAGCCGGGGAGCTCGCTGCGCTGCCCGTCGGCGAGGTGCGGGCGCAGATGTCGGGATCGTCGAGCCACTGACCGTGCCTGAGGTCCTGGGGCGCCTCGTCGGAGTGTACGACGCCGACGGCACGTGGCGGGGCGAGGTCGTGTACTGGGTCGGTGCCCGGCTCGGTCGGACCCACTGCGCGCTCTGCGACATCACCCATTCGGCGTTCCGCGAGAAGCGGTCCTGGCGGCAGTGCACGCAGTCGATGCCCGTCCCGTTCGACACGGTGCACCGCGACGAGCAGTCGTCGGCGCTCGCGACGGCGACGCGCGGCGCGGTGCCATGCGTCGTCGCCAAGACCGACCAGCGCCTGCTCGTGCTCCTCGACCCGCCCGCGCTCGAGGCCTGTGGGGGATCGCCGGAAGCCCTCGTGGCCGCGATCGAGGCGGCGGTCGACGCCACCGGCCTCGCGTGGCCATCTGGTTCGGTAGGTTCCTCGCCATGACCGATTCGCGATCGCTCTCCGTCGCGCTCCCGCCACGTCCGGACTCGGTGGAGCTCGCCCAGCTCGCTGAGGAGCTCGGGTACACCCGCGTCTGGCTCTTCGACTCGGCCGCGCTCTACGAGGACATCTGGGTGCACCTCGCCCTGATCGCCGAGCACACGTCGATCGGCCTCGGCACGGCGGTGCTCGTCCCGAACCTGCGCCACGTGATGACGACCGCCTCGGCGATCGCAACGATCGACCGGCTCGCGCCGGGCCGACTGGCCTGCGGCTTCGGCACCGGTGCCACGGCCCGGTGGGTGCTCGGCAAGGACGGACTGTCGTGGGCGACGACGCGCCGCTACGTCGAGCAGCTCCGTGGACTCCTGCGGGGCGAGGTCGTCGAGGTCGACGGGGCGATGACCCAGATGATCCATCATCCGGAGCTCGCAACCTCCCGGCCCGTCGAGGTGCCGTTGCTGCTCTCCGCGCTCGGGCCGAAAGGCAAGGACATCGCCCGCGAGATCGCCGACGGGGTGATCACCATCGGCGGCGGGGTCGACGGAGTGGACTGGGTCGTCCAGATGGTCAACGGGACGGTGGTGGGAGAGGGCGAGGACCTCGACAGCCCGCGCGTCAGGGAGGCGATGGGCCCGTGGGGCGTGCTCGCATATCACGGCACGTGGCAGGCCGCGGGCGACGCGGTCGACAACCTCCCGCTCGGGGCCGAGTGGCGCGCCACGATCGAGGCCGAGCGCCCCGAGAGCGAGCGTCACCTCGCCGTCCACGAGGGCCATGCGTCGCACGTCACCGAGCGCGACCGTCCGTTGGTCGACGGTGCCGGCGACGTGATCTCCGGGTTCGGCTGGATCGGCTCGGCCGAAGCGGTGCGGGCGAAGGCCGACGCCGCCTTCGAGGCGGGAGCGACCGAGCTGCTGTACACCCCGGCCGGTCCGGATCTCGGCCACGAGCTGCGCACGTTCGCGGCCGCGGTCCTCGACTGAGGGGCACGAGATGCCACTGGAGATCGTCGGGGCCGGGTTGGGCCGCACGGGGACGCTCTCGCTCAAGCTTGCGCTCGAACAGCTCCTCGGAGCGCCCTGCTACCACATGATCGAGGTCTTCGGGCGTCCGGACGACGTGCACGCGTGGCAACGCGCCATCGACGGTGACCTCCCCGACTGGCACGCGCTCTTCGACGAGTACCGCGCTGCGGTCGACTGGCCGGTCGCGGCGTTCTGGCGCGAGATCGCGTCGGCCTTTCCGGATGCACCGGTGCTGCTCTCGACGCGCAGCTCGGCCGAGGCATGGTGGACGAGCGCGAACGCGACGATCTTCGAGGCATCCGTCAGATCGATCGACGATGCACCGGAGCTCGGCCCACACCAGCGGATGACCGACGCGATGCTCACGAAGACGTTCGTCCCCGAGTGGCAGGAGCAGGCTGCCGCCACGCGCGCCTACGAGCAGCACAATGCCGACGTGCGCGCGGAGATCCCGCCCGAACGGCTGGTCGAGTGGAGCCCCGGCGACGGGTGGGCGCCGCTCTGCGATGCGCTCGGCGTCGGCGTGCCCACCGACCCGTTCCCGCACGCGAACACCACCGAGGACTTCCGCACGATGGCAGGTCTGGACGAACCCGCCTGACCGCGAGGTCAGGCGGCGGCGACCTCGGCGAGCCGTTCGAGGGTCGCCTCCATGCCTGCGAGGTTGTGGCTCGCTCGGTCCTCGACCCCACTGACTCGCTTGCCGAGGCCGCGCGCGGTTCGCCCCCGGCGGTCGGTCCAGGTCTCGGTGACGGTCGTGCCGGCGCCGCTCGGTACGAAGCGGTACTCCCACGTGGAGATGGCGAACGGACCGGCCGCGGTCTCGAACGCGAACACCGCACCGGGGCGGCTCTCCGTCACCGTGCTCACGGTCGACCAGCGCCGCCTCCCGTTGCGGTTCACGCCCTTGAAGCGGGCCCCGATCTCGGGTCCGCGTGCACCGCGCAGCCACTTGCAGCGGGTGTTCTCGGGCGACCACTCACCCATGCGGGTGACGTCGGCGACCATCGCCCACAGGACGTCGGGTGTCGCGGCGATCTCGCGGGTCGCGGTCACGCTGCTCACGGGAGCGTCGGGCACGGTACGAACCGTACCCGGCGTCCGGCGGTACCGTCTCGGGGTGCACGAAGCCGGCGCCCCGATCACCGACCTGCCCCCCGAGGGCCCGCGCCGCGGCTCGATCCCGACCCGGGTCCTGAACGAGAGCTGGGCGCTCCTGGAGCTGCCGCGTCTCGTGCTCCACGGCCCCGTGCTCGCGCGGCGCCCCCGTGGTGACGGAAGGCCCGTCGTGGTCTACCCGGGGTACGGCACGGGCGACGCAACGACCGCGCCGCTCCGGGCCTACCTGCGCGGCCTCGGCTACGACGTCCACGGCTGGAACCTCGGTCGGAATCGCGGGGACATGCGCGCGGTGATCGCGCCGGTCCTCGAGCAGGCGCGGTCGCTCGCCCGTGCGCACGCGCAACCCGTCTCGTTGGTGGGATGGAGCCTCGGTGGCGTGATCGCCCGCGAGGTCGCCCGTGAGCACCCGGAGCTCGTCCGTCGCGTCATCACGTTCGGCACCCCGGTCGTCGGCGGCCCGAAGTACACCACGGTCGCTGGGCTCTACCGCGCCCAAGGCGTCGACCTCGACCAGCTCGAGCGGGATCTCGCCGTCCTGGAGTCCGAGCGGCCGATCCGCGTGCCGGTCACCGCCATCTACAGCGCCGAGGATCGGGTCGTCGCCTGGCAGGCGTGCCTCGACACGACGAGTACCGCGGTGGAGCACGTCGAGCTGCGCGGCACCCACACCGGGTTGGGCATCAACCCCGACGTCTACCGCGTCGTCGCCGACCGCCTCGCCGAACCCCACCGTTTTGGCGTCAAGAACCCGCTCTGACAGCGGGTTCTTGACGCCAAGAGATCAGCGCGTCGGGTTCATCACCATCCACCCGGGGTAGATCCGTCCGCGGGCGGTAGGTTCGGACCATGGCAGGTTCGAAGGTCGGGATCATCGGCACGGGCGGAGTCGGGGTCGCGTGCGCGTGGGCGATCCTGCTGCAAGGGCTCGCGACCCGCGTCACCATCTACGGCCGCAACGCCGACCGCGCCCGCGGCGAAGCGCAGGACTTCCAGCATGCCGCCCCGCTGCTGCCCGGGTGCGAGATCCGGGGTCGCGGCCTCGACGAGATCGAGGCCGAGGACGTCCTCATCATCACCGCAGGCGAGCACACCAAGACCGGGATGACCCGCCTCGACATCCTCGAGGCGAACATCTCGGTGATGGACCAGGTCGCCGGCGCGGTCGAGGCCGGCGCGCTCCCGCAGGTCGCGGTCGTCGTGACGAACCCGGTCGACGTGCTCACCGAGTACCTCACCCGCCGGTGGTCCGACCAGCCCGTCTCGGTGCTCGGCTCCGGGACCTCGCTCGACACCCTCCGGTTCTCGGAGCGACTCGCCCAGGCGTGCGGCGTCCACCCGCGCACCGTGCACGCGTGGGTCGTTGGCGAGCACGGCGACTCGTCGGTGTTCCTCTACGAGAGCGCCACCATCGGTGCGATGCGGCTCGCCGAGTTCGCCGGTCAGCGGTCTGTCGACGTCGGCGAGGAGTTCCGTGCCTCGGTGGAGCACGACGTGCGCACCGCGGCCTACACCGTGCGCGACCTCAAGGGCGCGGCCACCCACGGGATCGGCCTCGCGATCGGCGGCCTCGTGCGGTGCCTCTGCCGAGAGGTGGACTTCGTGCTCCCGGTGTCGGTGCGCGTGGGCGACGACGTGTGCGCCAGCCTGCCGTGTGCACTCGGTCCGGGTGGAGCATCGGCCCCGCTCATCCCGACGATGAACGATGTCGAGCGAGGCGAGTGGGAGCACAGCCTGTCGGTCCTGCGCGCCGCCAACGACCTGCTCCCCATCCCCCCGTCTTCTTGACGGCGTCCGAGATCTCGGGCTCAGGGCACCGAGCCCGTGTCGTCCGGCGGCGGGCGACGGACGATCGCGACCGTCCGCTCAGGGTGGTCGGGGTCGATCACGACGTCGAAGTCGCCGACGGGTCGGGTCGGGGCCTCGGAGACGATCGTGACCTCCTCCTTCTCGGGCCGGCCCTCCAACGCGTCCTGGAGGCCGAGGAGGCCGGCAGCGATGACGGTGCCCGTCGCCGTCCGCCGGAACTTGTCGATCGGTCGTTCCCACTCCGGCTCGACGGCCTCGACATCCCCCGCTCCCGACGCGGGAACGCCCGAGTCCGGCCCGTCCGAGTCCGGGTCGCCGACGTCACGATCCATGCCGACCACCCTATGGGCCCACCACGGACCGGGAACCGCGGCCGGGGGCCCGGCGTTGTGGGGTGAGATCCCCCAGCGGGGACCCCGTCGAAGCGCCGAACCCCATCAACCAGGAGCGCCAGAATGAGCGACGAGACTCCCGAGAACCCGGAGACCCCCGAGTCCCCCGACGCCGCCCCGACGGAGGCACCGACCGAGCCGGTTGCAGCAACGGCGGCCACGGCCGATACCGGCCCCGTCGACCGCCCTGCGCCCGGCACCGACCGTCCGGGCGTGTTCGTGCCCCGGTGGCTTGCCATCCTCCTCGGGATCGTCGTGGCGGTCGGCCTGGTCGGCGGCGGTGGGTTCTGGCTCGGCCGGGAGACCGCCGATGACGACGGTCCTCGGAGCGAGGAGACGGCCCGCCCGTTCGAGCCGCGCCAGGGCCCGAGCACCCCGAACACCCCGGACTTCCCGGACATCCCTGACCTCCCGCAGGCGCCCCAAGGTCGTCAGCTGCTCGGCATCGCAGTCGAGGACGCCGACGACGGCGCGACCGTGGTGCGGGTCACCAGCGGGAGCCCCGCCGACGACGCCGGGCTCGAGGTCGGCGACGTCATCACCGAGATCGACGGCGAGGCCGTCTCGGGCGCCGCGGACGTCGTGGCGGCCGTCCGGTCGAACGACGCCGGCGACGAGATCACCATCACGTACGAGCGCGACGGCGAGGCGGAGACCGTGCGCGTGACGCTCGCCGACCTGTCCTCCGACGGCGGCTCCGCTTCGTAGGGGTCGGCGGACCCCGACCTTGTGTCCCTCACCCGCAACGGCGCGGGTGGGGGACACATCAAGGGGACGCCCGAGGTCGGGTCAGGCGAACCCGGCGTCCTGGTGCTCACCGGGATCCGGGGCGCGGCCCGGTGTGCGCGCCGGATGCACCCCGAAGCGCACCGGATAGCCCATCCGAGGGGAGCCGTCGGAAGTCGTGCCGCCCACGAGGCCGCGGTAGACGAGCTGCGGGTGCCCCAGCATCTCGGCCCGCGTGAGCGCCGCCGCCACCGGCGCACCCTCGAGCGAGGCCACGAGCTCGTCGAGCGGGCGGGCCGCGACCGCGGCCACGATGCGCCCCCGAACCTCGTCGGCGCGGTCGATGCGGTCGAACAACCCGACGGCGCGCAGGTCGGCGAGCCCGAGGCCGTCGCACACGGCCTCCCAGAAGTGCTGCTCGGTGATCACCCCGAGCGTGAGGAAGCGGCCGTCGGCCGTCGCGAACGACCCGTACGTCGGGAGTCCGGCCGGCCGGTCCTCCGCGCCGGTGAGCCGGTTCGACGCTGCGCCGGTCCAGGTCGCGAGGACGTCGGTCATCGACACGTCGATGTGCTCGCCCTCGCCGGTCCGCGCCCGGCCGACGATCGCGGCGCACACCGCGAGGGCCGCGAACGCGCCCCCCGCGAGGTCCCCGACCGGCAGGGCCGACTCCCTCGGCGCGCCCCCGTCGGGCGCGAGTGCACCGGCCGACGCCTGGTAGTTCAGGTCGTGCCCGGGGACGTCGCGCATCGGGCCGGTCTGGCCGTACCCCGAGATCGAGCAGTACACGATGGCAGGGTTGGTCGAGCGCACGTCGTCGTACCCGATCCCGAGCCGGTCGGCGACGCCCGGTCGGAACCCCTCGACGAGCACGTCGGCCCGGTCGGCCAGGTCACGCGCCCGAACCCGTTCGCCCTCGTCCTTCAGGTCGAGCACGACGCTGCGCTTGTCGCCGTTGAGCGCCGCGAACAGCTCCGGGAACGCGCGCATCGGATCCCCGCCGGGCGGCTCGATCTTGCACACCTCGGCGCCGAGGTCGCCGAGCAGCTGTGTCGCGTAGGGGCCGGGCCGCCAGATGCTCGCGTCGAGCACCCGGATGCCGTCGAGCAGCCCCCCGCTCATGTTGCGCCCGCGACCCGTGCGCTCAGACCCGGTCGAGCTCGAGCATCCTGATCGCGTTGCCGCGCAGCACCTTGTAGGCCTGCTCGTCGGTGAGCCCCGAGTCGGCGATCATCTTCTCGACGTAGGCCTTCGAGTCCGGCCACGTCGTGTCGGTGTGGGGGTAGTCGGTCTCGAAGCAGATGTTGTCGACGCCCACCTGGTCGAGGTTGGCGAGGCCCACCCGATCCGCGGTGAAGCAACCGAAGATCCGCCCGTAGTAGTAGGTGGACGGCGGCTCGGGGATCTTCTCCTTCGAGTGCTGCCACGCGTCGTGGTGCTCCCACACCGTGTCGGCCCGCTCGAGCGCGTACGGGATCCAGCCGATCTGGCCCTCCGAGTACGCGAGCTTGAGCTTCGGGAACTCGATGAGCTTGCCCGAGAACAGCCAGTCGGCCATCGACGCCATCGAGTTGTTGAACGCCAGCGTCCCGCCGACGCCCGCGGGCGAGTCAGGCGACGCGACCGGGTCCGTCGACGACGATCCGATGTGCATGCAGAGCGTGACGCCGGTGTCGTTGCACACCGAGAACACCGGGTCCCAGTGGCCGGTGTGGATGCTCGGCAGCTTCAGCCGGGTCGGCAGCTCGCTGAAGCAGAACGCCCGCACACCGCGCTCGGCGTTGCGCCGGATCTCCTCGGCGGCGAGGTCGGCGTCCCACAGCGGCATGAGGCACAGCGGGATGTTCATGCCGCCGGAGGGCTCGCACCACTCCTCGACCATCCAGTCGTTGTAGGCCTTCACGCACGCGAGCGCGAGCTCCTTGTCCTCGGCCTCGTAGAACGTCTGGCCGCAGAAGCGCGGGAAGGTGGGGAACGGCAGCGACCCGTCGACCCAGTTGAGCTCGAAGTCCTTGATGCGGGCGTCGCGGTCGTAGCAGCCGGCGCGCATGCCGTCGTAGGTGACGGCCGTCATCACCATCGTGTAGCGGTCGAACTTGCTCACGTCGCCGTCGGGCGTCGCCTCGTTCGGGATCGCCACGAACTTCTTGTGGACGTAGATGACCTTGTCCTCGTAGATCCAGGCGCTGCCCCAGTCGCCGTTGGGGTCCTCGGGGTTCTTGTACTTCGCGCCCGGGAAGAGGCGGAAGTCGCCCCACCGGCGCTCCTCGACCCGGGGTCCCTTCTCCCGGTACTTCTCGGGCAGCCAGGTCTGCCAGACGTGGCGCGGCTCGACGACGTGGTCGTCGACGCTGACGATCTTCGGGATCTCGAGCATGGTGCGCTCCTCGTGGTGCCGGTTTCTCGTGTGCGGGCTGGCGGGTGTTCCCTGACGGCGCCGTCAGGGAACACCGTACCGTCCCGGTCGTGGGCTGCGCCCACTGACCTACTGTGGCGCCATGACTGATTCCGAGCAGACCGAGCACCCCGACCAGGTGAGTGTGGAGCGGGTCATCCCGGCCCCGCCGGAGAAGATCTTCGACCTCCTCGCCGACCCGAGCCGCCACCGGGAGATCGACGGGTCCGGCACGGTGCGCGACGTGAAGGGCGGTGCCCAGCGCCTGGCCCTGGGGGCGAAGTTCGGCATGTCCATGAAGATGGGCCTTCCGTACTCCATGGAGAGCGAGGTAGTGGAGTTCCAGGAGGATCGCTGCGTCGCGTGGCAGAGCCGCCCGCCCGGGATCTTCCGGAACATGGGTGGGGGTCGCATCTGGCGCTATGACCTCGAGCCCGTCGAGGGCGGCACCCGGGTCCGCGAGACGTGGGACATCTCCCAGGAGAAGGTCAAGGCGCTCGTCCGCCCGGCCGCGAAGAAGACCCGCACCAACATGGAGAAGACGCTCGAGCGCATCGAGGAGATCGTCACCGGTTCCTGACCGTCGCCTGATCGGGTTTCCGGACGGGGTCCCGACGCGCCCGACCGCGGCACCCGGACGGGCACCGCGGTCGGAGGGGGCCGGGGGGAGCCCCCCGTGCGCATCGGGTCGACTAGCTGGCGTCGGCGTTCTCCGCCTGCGTGTCGTCGGTCGTGCCGTTGTCGGACGGGGCATCCGACGGACGCTCGGGCAGCTCGATGCCGCACTCGGCAGCCGCCGCCTCGAACGCAGCCTTCTGCTCGTCCGTCGGGCGGACCCGACGACCGTCTTCGCCGCGTGCCGGCTTCTCGATGCCCTGTTCCTCGAGGCACGTCTTCTGCTCGTCGGTGAGCTCCGGACGGCTGCCGCGGGGCCCTCGGGCCTCGATGCCACACGCCTCGGCTGCAGCCTTGAAGGCTTCCTTCTGCTCGTCGGTGGGCTTGACGCGCTCACCATCGGCGTTGGGCTCGGGCCTCACGACGCCCTGCTCCTCGAGGCAGGTCTTCTGCTCGTCGGTGAGCTGGGCCCTGCCGCCGCCCGGGTGGGCGGACGCGGCCGGTGCGAACCCGGCGAGCAGTCCCATGCTGGCAACGGCCAGCGTGGCGGCCACGGCGCCGCGGCGCCGCTTGGTGGTGGGGGTGGAGGACATTGGTGCTCCTTGTCTTCGGGGGCTGTCAGGGCGCATCGTGCGCCCCGCCCCCTGAGAGGAGTCTGAGTCGCCGGTCGGTCAGCGTCGTCCGGTTCGTCACCCTGACGAGCTCGACCCTGGCTCATCGGGCATGGTGCGTGTCCACGTGGGTGTCACCGCGGTGCCGGTGGCCGGAGGGTCTGACCGGCCCGGGCCTCCGCGAGCGCGGAGCCGGCTCAGGTGCCGCGAGACAAGCGACCCGCGAGGTCGGCGAGGAACACCCGCACCTCGTCCGGGTCGCGCAGGCGGTAGCTCGCCGAGGTGACCCGGTCTTCGTGGTCCTCGGCGACGAGGATCCCCACCCCGGAGTCCGCGACGGCCGCGAACGCATCTTCGTCGGTCTCGTCGTCGCCGAGGTACACCGGAAGGGCGGTCGCGGTGTGGAGCCCGGCGCGCTCGAACAGTGACCACAGTGCCGCGCCCTTGTCCCATTCCACGTCGGGGCGGAGCTCGAAGATCCGCTTGCCACCGGTCTTGCGGAGGACCGCATGGGTACCGACGACGTCGTCGACCGCTGCTTCCAGGTCGGGGATGAGGGCGTCGTCGACCTGACGGAAGTGCACGGCGATCGCGAAGCGCTTGCGCTCGACCCATGCTTCGGGGACCGCCGCGACCGTCCGCTCGAGCTCGTCGGCCGCCGACTCCAACGAGTCGAGGAGCGTGCCGCCGTCGTCGCGCTCGCTCCGGGTGCCGTCGGGTGCGAGGACGTCGAAACCATGGCTCCCGGCGTACCAGAGGCCGTCGACGCCGACGATCGTGCGGACGTCGTCGAGGTCGCGGCCGCTGATGATGCCGACCAGACACACCTCGGTGAGATCCTCGAGGACGGCGCGGGTCGAAGGGAGCGGTTGTGCGAGCTCGGGCCGGGCGACGATCGGGGTGAGGGTGCCGTCGTAGTCGAGGAAGACGGCGACCGGCTTCGCGACGAGCTGCCGGCGCAGCTCGCGGTTCCCGAGCGCGGGTGGGAGATCCCTCACTCGGAATCCGCTGCTCATGCTGCGATCAGACCATGACAGGGCGTCGATCCGCAATGTCCGTGGGGAGGCTCACACCAGGGCGTGCCCCCGCTCGACGAGCAGACCCACGCCGCTCGCCGCAACCGCCAGCGTGCACCACCATGCCGTGCGCTCGCGGTGGGTGAAGCCGGCGACGATGACGCCGCCGACCGCCGCGCACGCGCCGACGAGGAGCACCACGCCTACACCGTCGATGTCGCCTGGAGGGGCGAGCGCCGCGATCGCGACGGCGGTACCCATGAGCAGGGCGGCGACGAGCAGCGACCGGACGTGCCCGAGCCGGTGGGGAAGGCCCCGGATGCCGACCGATCGGTCGGCATCGAGGTCGGGGAGCGCGTTGACCAGGTGGGCACCCGAACCGAGCAGCGCCGACGCCGCGACCGCCCACGCCGGCGGCCACGGGTGACCAGGAAGTCCGAGGGTGACGAACGCGGGCAAGGCGCCGAACGAGACCGTGTACGGGACGACACTCCACGGACCCTGCTTCAGCGCCGCGTTGTAGGACCACGCGAACCCCACCGCTCCGAGGTGCACGAGCGCGGCCCGCCAGCCCGAGAGGAACGAGAGCGGCACGCACGCGACGAGCGCGAGACAGGCGGCGGCGCGGACCGTCGACGCCGCGACCGCACCAGCGACGATCGGCTTGTCGAGACGGCCCGTCGCCCGGTCCCGTTCCCGGTCCAGGTAGTCGTTGCTCCATCCGACCGACAGCTGACCGGCCAACACGGCGAGCCCGACCCAGACCGACTCGGGCCCGCGTCCGGCCGACACGGCCAGCGCGGTGGTGACCGTGGTGACCGCCACCGTGGGCAGGAGGTGGGCGGCCCGGAGCAGGGGGATCACCCGGGCAGTCTGACCGGTTCGTGCCTCCCCGAGCGGGGCATGTTCGGGGGCGCCCGCCTGTTGCACATCGGCGAGCACCTACTCCGCGACCCTGTGCTCCAGACCGCCGGACGCACCGACCCGAGGATCCCGCCATGGCCCAGTCCCGCACTTCCACGACCGCGCTCGACCCACTGCCCGAGGGACCGGTGTGGCGTGGGATCAACCACCTCGCGCTCGTCACCCCCGACATGGACGCCACGGTCCGGTTCTACGCGGGCGTGCTCGGGATGCGTCTCACGGCCACCCTCATGGCCGGCCCGATGCGCCACTACTTCTTCGAGATGGCCGATGGGAACACGGTCGCGTTCTTCGAGATCGCCGGCATGGAGACCTTCGCGAAGCCGGCCGGCGCGAGGCCCGACCGGGCCATCCAGCTCGATCACCTGTCGTTCAACGTCGCCGACGAGCACGCACTCGAGCTGCTGCGCAAGCGGCTGCTCGCGGCCGGATCCGAGGTCACCGAGGTCGTCGACCACGGCATCATGCGGTCGGTCTACTTCCACGACCCGAACGGGATCGCCCTCGAGGCGTCGTGGTGGGTCACCGACCCGACCGGCCGGCCCACGGACTACCGCGACGCCGAGACGTTCGCCGATCCCGACCCGGTGCCGTCGGTGCGCGAGATCGCAGGTGACGGGCTCGTCTCTGTGCCGACGACGTACCTCGCCTGAGCGTCCTCGGCCCGACGGGCTCCACGCAGTCGGGGAGCGGATCGGCTCCGAGCACCCGGTCGGGGTGCCGACCGTCGACATAGCCGAGGAACGGCGGGTAGACGTCGTAGCCGAGCAGTTTGCGCAGGCGCTTCGGGAGCGTGCGCGCGACGTCGGCGGGGACCGCGAGGAGATGGGTCTCCTGGGGGCGGAGCCAGCTCACGACGTATTCGATCGCGACGCCGAGGCGCGGCTGCTCGGTCCGGTTCGCGCCCCCGCCGTGCCACAGCGAGCCCCGGTACAGCATCGCCGAGCCTGCGGGCATCTCCGCGTAGCGCACGGGCCCGTCGTCGGGTGGCCGGTCGACCGAACGGTGACTGCCCGCGAGCACGCGCGTCGCGCCGTTCGCCTCGGTGAAGTCGTCGAACGCCCACATCACGTTCATCACGAGCTCGGCATGCGGACGGGGGACGGGGTAGATGTCCTCGTCGCGATGCAGCACCTGCTGCACCTCACCGGGACCGATGTCGATGCCGGTGGGACCGCTGAGCTGGAAGTGCGGGCCGAGCGCGCGCTCGAGCGCGCCGAGCACGAGGGGGTGGAGCGTGAGGTCGTCGAGCACCCGGGTCTTGGCGTAGAGCGCATAGAGCCGTCGGGTGGTGAACCCCTCGAAGTCGTTGCGACCGCCGGGGACGGGCTCGAGCAGTCGCCGGAGCTCGTCGCGGATCTCGGCGGCCCGCTCGGGAGAGATGGCTCCCTCGACGATCGCGTAGCCGTCGGCATCGAGCGCGGCGTCGATGGCGTCGACGGCTCGATCCTGATCGGCGGTCAACGCTGGCATCGCGTCAAGGTAGTGGGTCGAGGGCAGATCAGGCCCGGTGGCAGCCGGCGGGGATCGGGGTGCCTTCGGGAACGCGCGTCGCAACCTGTGAGGACGTCTCGATTCCGTCGACGAGGACGGGGGGCGTCTGACACACGAGGATGAACGTCGCCGGTGCGGAGGGAACGCTCGCCTCCGATGAGGTCGGGCCGGCCGAGGCATCCCCGCCGGCTGTTGCGGGCCCGATCGGACTCGGCGCCGGGTCCGGTGCCACCGGTTCCGCGGCGGCCGGTGCCGCTGGCTCCCCGGTGGTCGGTGTCGACGATGTGCCGAGCCGTGTCACCGAGTCCCGCGCGTTCGACTGCACCGGCGTCGACACTCCGGGTGCACCCGGGGTCCCGGGGCCGGACGACGCGAGCAGCACCAACCCACCGGTCGCGAGAAGGCACAACGTGCCTGCCGCAGCCACGAGTCTCGATCCTCGGGGAAGTGCTCGAACGTTGACGTCCATGCCGCTGTCTCCCACTGGTGGTCGTCGACTTCGAGGTCGACGACGACTGTCTCGGAAGTGCGGGGCCGGTTTCGCCTGACTCCCCGTCGGTCTAGCGACCACTGATCGGCCGACGGATCGATGCCTCCCCAAGAGAGGTTTCGGTGGTGCGCTTCCCTGCGATCTCGCGGGGCGATCTCGCCGGGAAGGGACAATCATCCTCGCGCCGACGTGTGACGATTGTCAACCAGAGTGGAGAATGTGGTGGGATCCCGGCCCGGGGCCCAGCGCCGGGGCCGTCGCTGGGTGGAGGCTAGGTTCGGCCCCGTGACGAGTCGAGCGCCGGATGCGGGCGTCGGAGGCGCCGGCGTGGTGGTCGAAGGGCTGGAGAAGCGGTTCGGCTCCTTCCGAGCGCTCGACGGCGTGGACTTCCAGGTGGCGCCGGGCACGATCGCGGGCCTCCTCGGACCGAACGG
>JAWOIO010000042.1:0-5318 GCA_046484625.1 Acidimicrobiia bacterium | reverse complement strand
GCGGACCCGGGGGTCGGGATCGGCGAGCGCCCGAGCTCGGGTCGCGGGGCTCGACACCCCGACCATCATCGCGGCGCTGCTGCACGACGTCGTCGAGGACACGCCAGCCTCACGTGACGAGATCGAGCGCTACTTCGGCTCGGACGTCGCCCACCTCGTCGACGGGGTCACCAAGCTGGACCGGCTGCAGGTCGAGTCCAAGCAGGAGCAGCAGGCCGAGACCCTGCGCAAGATGATCCTCGCGATGGCCAAGGACATCCGCGTGCTGGTCATCAAGCTCGCCGACCGGCTGCACAACATGGAGACCATCTCCGCGATGCCGCGCGAGAAGCAGAAGCGCATCGCCCAGGAGACCCTCGACATCTACGCCCCGCTCGCGCACCGGCTGGGCATGCAGCAGTTCAAGCTGCGCCTGGAGGACCTCGGGTTCAAGACGCTGCACCCGAAACGCTACGACGAGATCGTGGCGATGGTCGCCGAGCGCCAGCCCGAGCGCGAGGCGTTCATCGACGAGGTCGTCGAGGCCATCCGCGAGCAGCTGCGCGAGATCAAGGTCCGGGCCGAGGTCACCGGACGCCCGAAGCACTTCTACTCCATCTACGAGAAGATGGTGCTGCGGGGCAAGGAGTTCAACGAGATCCACGACCTCGTCGGCATCCGCGTCATCGTGGGCTCGGTGCGCGACTGCTACGCCGTCCTCGGCCAGCTCCACGCGGCCTGGCGTCCCATCCCGGGGCGCTTCAAGGACTACATCGCGATGCCGAAGTTCAACCTCTACCAGTCGCTGCACACGACGGTGGTGGGACCGCAGGGCAAGGCCGTCGAGCTGCAGATCCGGACGCGCGAGATGCACCGGAGGGCCGAGTACGGGATCGCCGCGCACTGGGGCTACAAGGAGCGGTCCCGGGCCGAGGACCTTGCGTGGCTCCAGCGGATGGTCGACTGGCAGCAGGACACCGAGGACCCCTCCGAGTTCCTGAGCACCTTGAAGGTCGATCTCGAGCAGGACGAGATCTTCGTCTTCACGCCGAAGGGCAAGGTCATCACGCTTCCGACTGGCGCCACGGCCGTCGACTTCGCCTACGCGATCCACACCGAGGTGGGCCACCGGTGCATCGGTGCCCGGGCCAACAGCCGCCTCGTCCCGCTGGACGCGCCGCTGGAGTCCGGCGCGACCGTCGAGATCTTCACCAGCAAGGTCGAGGGGGCCGGACCGAGCCAGGACTGGCTCCGGTTCGTCTGCACGCCGCGTGCCCGCTCGAAGATCCGGCAGTGGTTCTCGCGCGAGCGGCGCGTCGACGCAATCGACAACGGTCGTGACGAGCTGATGAAGGCCCTGCGCAAGGAGGGCCTCCCAGTCCGGCACGTGTCGCAGATCGCTGCGCTCGGCGATGTCGCGGCAGCCATGCACTACACCGATCTCGACACCCTCTACGCAGCGGTCGGGGTGGGGCACGTGTCGGCGCGTGCCGTCGCCCAACGGGTGCACCGCGAGATGCGGGGCGGCGAGGAGCAGCTCCCGGTCACGACACGTCGGCCACCGCGCACCACGCACGGGCGGCGGGCGACCGGCGTCCACGTCGAAGGGCTCGACGACGTCATGGTCAGGCTCTCGCGCTGCTGCACCCCGGTACCCGGTGACGAGATCATGGGCTTCGTGACGAGGGGCCGCGGCGTGTCGGTGCATCGCACGGACTGCGCGAACGCGGCCTCGCTCGCCATGCTCACACAGCGGGTCATCGAGGTGGAATGGGACAACGACGCCGCCGGGACGTTCGTCGTCTCGGTGGAGATCGAAGCGCTGGACCGGTCCCGACTCCTCCGCGACGTCGCCGAGGTGCTCGCCGAGGGCCACGTGAACATCCTCACGAGCTCCTCGCAGACCTCGAGCGACCGCGTCGCCCGGCTCCGGTTCGACTTCGAGCTCGCCGATCCCGGCCACCTGGACTCGATCCTCAAGGCCATCCAACGCGTGGACTCGGTCTTCGACGCGTATCGAGTGCTTCCCGGCGCTGCGGCGCAGGCATGACCGAGCGCGAGGCGGGGGACCAGGTCGCGGCGTACCGGGCGCCGACCGGCACCCACGACGTGCTGCCGCCCGACTCGCGTCGGTGGACGCGCGCGGTGGCGACGTTCGCGGAGCTCGCCGAGCGGTTCGGCTACGGGCTGGTCGTCACACCCGTCTTCGAGCACACCGAGGTCTTCCAGCGAGTCGGCTCCTCCACCGACGTCGTGAGCAAGGAGATGTACGAGCTCGTCGACCGCGGCGGACGATCCCTGGCGCTGCGCCCCGAGGGGACCGCACCCGTGGTGCGCGCCTACGTCCAGCACCGGCCCACACCACCGTGGAAGACGTGGTACGTGGCCCCGAACTTCCGGTACGAGCGCCCACAGAAGGGGCGGTACCGCCAGCACTGGCAGCTGGGCGCCGAGGTGCTCGGCGTCGACGACCCCGACGTCGACGTGGAGATCATCACCCTCGCCACGCGGTTCTACGAATCCCTCGGTCTCGAGCGGCTCCGACTGCTCGTGAACTCGATGGGTCGACCGGAGGACCGGGCGCGCTACGTCGATGTCCTCCGGGCGTACCTGCTCGCGCACGCCGATGGGCTCGGGGACGACTTCCGGACCCGCGTCGAGGAGCATCCGCTCCGGCTGCTCGACGCCAAGGTCGAGGAGTGGCAGGACGTGCTCGAGCGCGCGCCGCAGCTCACCGAGCATCTCGGCGACGAGGCCCGACGGCACTTCGAGCGCGTCCAGACCGGGCTCGATGACCTCGGGATCACCTACGAGCTCTCCCCTCGGCTCGTGCGCGGCTTCGACTACTACACGTCGACGACGTTCGAGTTCACGAGCGACGCCCTCGACGCGGCCCAGAACGCGGTGGGAGGGGGCGGCCGGTACGACTCTTTGGCCGAGGAGATGGGCGGGCCACCGACGCCGGGGATCGGGTTCGGCATCGGGATCGAACGGGTGCTCATCGCGTGCGATGCCGAGGGGGCGCTTCCGTTCGATGAACCGGCCGTCGACGCGTTCGTCATCGACGGCATCGGGGACGGCACCGCGTCGCTGATCGTGGCGGCGTTGCGTGACTCGGGATTGCGTGCCGACCGGGCCTACGGTGGCCGCTCCGTGAAGGCCCAATGGAAGCTCGCCGATCGCTCGGGTGCCGCGTTCGGCGTCATGCTCGGTCGCGCCGAGTCGGAGCGGTCGGCGGTGGCCGTGAAGCGGCTCGCGACGGGTGAGCAGATCGAGGTGCCCCGTGAGCAGGTCGCCGGATGGATCCGAGTGCGGCTGGAGGAAGGCTCGTGATGCGCACGCATCTTGCCGGCGCGCTCGGGATCGAGCAGCGCGGCGAGGACGTCGCGGTGTGCGGGTGGGTCGCGAGCCGCCGGGACCACGGTGGGGTCGTCTTCCTCGACGTCCGGGACCGCTCGGGCATCGTCCAGGTCGTCATCGACCCCGATCACGTGGTGGGTGGTGATGTGCACGCGATCCGCTCCGAGTACGTCCTGCGTGTGGAGGGAGCGGTGCGCGACCGGCCGGAGGGCACGGTCAACCCGGAGCTGGCAACCGGTGCAGTCGAAGTCGCGGCGACCTCGGTCGAGGTCCTGAACGCGTCGGCGCCGTTGCCGATCCCCGTCGACGAGCGGACCGAGGCCGACGAGGTGCTCCGCCTCAAGCACCGCTACCTCGACCTCCGGGGGCGTCGCCTCCAGCACAACCTCCGCCAACGCGCGGTGCTCAACCGGAGCATCCGCACGACGCTCGACGCGGCCGGCTTCGTCGAGGTCGAGACGCCGATGCTGATGGCGTCGACCCCCGAGGGGGCTCGGGACTTCGTCGTACCTTCGCGGCTCGCGCCCGGGAGCTTCTACGCGCTGCCGCAGAGTCCGCAGCTCTTCAAGCAGCTCCTCATGGTCGGCGGGATCGACCGCTATTACCAGATCGCCCGTTGCATGCGCGACGAGGACCCGCGTGCAGACCGTCAGTTCGAGTTCACCCAGCTCGACGCCGAGATGAGCTTCGCCGACGAGGCCGACGTGATCGCCGTGATCAGTGAGGTCGTCGTCCGCGCGATCACGGACGTCACCGGCATCGACGCCGATCCTCCGGAGCGCATCACCCATGCCGAGGCGATGGCGCGTTTCGGCACCGACAAACCGGACCTGCGCTACGGCCTCGAGCTGGTCGACCTGACGGCGGTCTTCGTCGACACGGAGTTCCGTGCCTTCCAGGGCGAGGTCGTGAAGGGCATCCGCGTGCCCGGCGGCGGCGACTCGTCGCGCGCTCGCCTCGACGCGCTGATCGAACGGGCGAAGCAGCTCGGCGCACCCGGACTCGTGTGGATGCGCGTCGGCGACGGGGGCGCGTTGGACGCCCCGATCCTGAAGTTTCTCTCCACCGCCGAGCAGGCCGGGCTGGTCGCGGCCTCCGCCGCACAGGACGGCGACCTGCTCCTCATCGCGGCAGGTGGCCGACGCATGGCCGAGCGGGTGCTCGGCGCGATCCGGGTGGACCTCCGACCCGACGCGGTGCGCGACGAGCCGATGCGACTCGTCTGGGTCGTGGAGTTCCCGTTGTTCGAGGCGATCGACGACGCGGGACGGCCGATCCCTGCGCACCATCCGTTCACGATGCCGCACCCCGACGACCTCGGCCTCCTCGCGTCAGGATCGGGCGAAGAGCTGCTCGAAGTCCGGTCGACGGCGTACGACCTCGTGCTCGACGGTTGGGAGCTGGGCTCGGGAAGCGTCCGGATCCATCGGCCGGAGGTGCAGGAACAGGTCTTCGCCACCCTCGGGATCGAGCCCGAGGTCGCCCGCAGCCGGTTCGGGTTCCTGCTCGAGGCGCTGCGATACGGCGCTCCTCCCCACGCCGGGTTCGCGTTCGGGATCGACCGGCTCGCCGCCCTCCTCGCGGGGGAGGAGAACATCCGTGAGGTCATCGCGTTCCCGAAGACCCAGTCGGGGGCCGATCCACTCACCGGTGCGCCCGGTCCGATCGATGCCGCCCAGCTCCGTGAGCTCGGACTCGCCGTCGCGAAGAAGCCCAAGGCCTGATCCCCGCGCCGGATCGGTCCTACGCTCCACCGACGAGGGGAGCACCGTGACCGATCTGTTCAGCGTCGCCGTCGAGGACCGGCTCCGTCGTCGCGCCCCGCTCGCGGCGCGGCTGCGGCCACGCTCCCTCGACGAGGTCGTGGGCCAAGAGGACCTGCTCGGTCCCGGACGGCCGTTGCGGACGTTGATCGAGGCCGATCGACTGTCGTCGCTCGTGCTGTGGGGACCCCCGGGGACGGGCAAGACGACGATCGC
>JAWOIO010000026.1:0-6349 GCA_046484625.1 Acidimicrobiia bacterium | reverse complement strand
GCGGGATCCGAGTTGTCAGATAAGGAGCATAGTAGGTGAGGGAGGTAGCCATGATGTTCCGTTCACAACGAGTACGGCGTCTATGGAAGCAAGTACTCGGCCACGAGCATCTTCAACGACTTCGGCCAGAACGGCTCGGCCTACTCCGTGTACAGCCCCTGCAGTGAGTACGCTACGGATCCGCCCGTTGTGGTGGACGAGGACGGCAACTACTACGGCCGCCTCACCCTGAACCGCTTCCTTCGCGATGCCATCGACGATCAGGACATCGTTGCTTGGCTGAGGTCTGCAGTTTGCGCTGAGTGATCCAAACACCGTGTCTTCGGGCCGCGGCCCCGCCGGGACGGCCATGGGCTTCGCCCCGAGCCGACTGGCGCCACCACCGAGCTGCCCGGGCGTGGCCCCACCACGTCGGCGCCAAAGCGACCGCAGAATCTCAAACGAACGTACCCGCAGAGAAGTACCGTCCTGAATGGCATTCCGATGTCAGCCCTCGCCCGAAGGTATCCCCCACCTGGCAATCCAACGCAACAATCTCTAAAATGCATGAATGTCCAACCAGCATGACGGGGAGCGCGCGTCATGATCGGTCGCCAGGTGCAACGGCTGCGCAAGCAGCGCGGCCTGACGTTGCAGCAACTGGGTGAGGCGGCCGGCCTCTCCGCGGCGTTCTTGTCGCAGGTCGAGCGCGAGGTCTCGTCGTTGTCGGTCTCGTCGTTGGCGAGCATCGCCAAGGCACTCGATGTCAGCCCGTCGCTCTTCTTCGACAAGCCGGAGGCGAACGGTATCGCCGTGCGCGGCTACGCTCGCGCACCGTTCCGCATGGAGCACGCCGAGGTCGTGTACGCGCGTTTGGGCAGCTCGTTCCCGGGGCGCACCATGGAACCGCTGTTCGTCACCTACCCGCCCGGTTACGTCAGCGAGGACTCCTCGCACGGTGGCGAGGAGTTCTACTACGTGCTCAACGGCCAACTCGTCGTGCTGCTGGACGGGGAAGAGCACAAGTTGAACGCCGACGACAGCATCCACTTTCGTTCCGACCGCAGGCACCGTCTGTCCAACGTCGCCGACGCACCAGTTCACGTGATCGCCGTAACGACCCCGATCCTTCTGGAGTGAGGTGAGACATGACGAGATGACGCAGGCCAGCCAGGGGGAACACGCCCTGACCTCGCACGTACCGAGTCGAGGTTGCAGTCAAGCAGTACCGCGCGCCGAGCCCGGTCGCGCGAACCGCCCAACCGGAGGTCCCATGCGTACCCCAAGCCGCATCATCCTTGTCGTCATCGCCGTACTGGCGTTCGCATCCGCGAGCGCGCAGACGGTTCTTCGAGCCGGACTCGACGTCGACGCCGGAACCATGGATCCGCGCCTGGCGCGAGACACGAGCGCTGCGCGCATGCAGGAGCTCGTCTTCAACGGTCTCGTGCAACTCGATCCGAACCTCGTGCCACAACCCGACCTGGCGCTCACGTGGGAGTTCACGTCGCCCACCACGCTCGTCTTCCAGTTGCGTGAGGGCGTGACCTTCCACGACGGCAGCACGTTCGATGCCGAGGACGTCGTCTACACCTACACCACACTCGTCCAGGAGGACTTCGGCGCGCCGCGGCGCTCGCTCTACACGCCGATCGCGTCGGTGAACGCGCTGTCGCCGTACGAAGTCGAGTTCGCCCTCTCGCAGCCGTATGCGCCGTTGCTTCAGTACCTCGACATGGGCATCGTGCCCTCCGACACGGCCGAGAGCCTCGGCGAGGACTTCGGCGAGCAGCCCGTAGGAACCGGACCGTTCCGCCTTGGCGAGTGGAACCGCGGCGACACTATCCGCCTCGCGGCATTCGAGGACTACTACGCCGGGCGCCCGTCGATCGACGAGATCGTCATCAGCGTCATCCCCGACAACAACGTGCGCCTCATCGCGCTCGAGTCCGGTGACCTCGACCTGATCCACTCGCCGGTGCCACCGCAGGACCTCGAGCGCCTGCGCGACGCCCCGGGCTTGGTGGTGGAGTCGACGACGGCGCTCGGGTTCACCTACCTCAACCTCAACCTGCGCAACCCCATCCTTCAGGACGTTCGGGTTCGCAAGGCCCTCGCGCATCTGTCGGACCGGCAGACGATCTCCGAAGTCATCTTCTACGGGATGGACACCCCGGGCGAGTCGTTCCTGCTCCCCGGCACCTACTTCCACACTTCGGACGTCATCACCTACGACTACGACCCCGAGCGCGCCGCGGAACTCCTGACCGAGGCCGGTTGGAGCGACAGCGACGGCGACGGCATCCTCGACAAGGACGGCCAACCGCTGTCGATCGAGCTTACGACCAACGTCGACCCGAACCGCCAGCAGATCCTCGAGTTCCTGCAGGGCGAGTGGGCGCAAGTGGGGATCGACGCCAGCGTGCGCGTGTACGAATGGCCATCCTTCATCGGCGACGTCATCGCGGGGAACTACGAAATCGGGCTCATCGGCTGGCTGCTGCTGACCGATCCCGACCGCGCCTCGTTCCTCCAGTTCCATACCGAAGGCGGCAACAACTACGGTTCGTACTCCAGCCCCCGCGCCGACGAGTTGCTCGAGGCCGGTCGCTCCGAAACCGATCCCGAAGCGCGCAAGGAGATCTACACCGAGCTCGCGCAGCTCATCACCGACGAGGCGCCGTACATCTTCCTTCTGTACCAAGGCTACGTCGTGATGCACGCTCCGGCCCTCGAAGGTTTCGTCGTCCATCCCTCCGGCTCGTGGAAGTCGCTCGAGTCGGCAACGTTGAACCGCTGAGTCACGAGGAGAGTGCGGGCGGCGGCCGTTGGTCCGCCGCCCAATCCACTGATGCTCCAGTACGCCGCTCGTCGGGTGCTCTTGTTCGTCCCTGTCGTGTTCGGGGTGCTGACCATCGTGTTCATCACGGTTCGGTCGGTACCCGGCGACCCGGCGGTGATCTTCGTCGGCCCCGAAGGCACCGACGAGGACCGGGTGCGCGTGACGCGGATGCTCGGCCTCGACCAGCCGCTGCCCGTGCAGTTCGCGATCTACGTCTTGCGTGCCGTGCAGGGCGACTTCGGGCGAAGCATCTTCCTACGCACCGAGGTCAGCCAGCTCATACGCCAGACCCTTCCTGCCACCATGGAACTCGCCTTGCTGGCGCTCCTGGCCACGGTCGTCATCGCCGTGCCCCTTGGTGTAGTAGCCGCCGTTCGCGCGAACACACCCGTCGACTTCGCGGCAACGCTCTTCGCGCTCCTGGGCGTTTCGATGCCGATCTTCTGGTTCGGCGTGCTCGCGATCTTGCTGTTCTCACTTCAACTCGGTTGGCTCCCTTCCTTCGGTCGGGGGCCGGGTCTCTTCCCGGCACTGCGAAGTGGCGACCTCGACATGGTGGTTGCTGCGTTGCGCTACGCGCTCCTACCTTCGATCACCTTGGCGATCACGTCCATCGCCCTCGTAGCTCGCCTGGTTCGGTCCTCGATGCTCGAGGTACTCGGTCTCGACTACGTTCGCACGGCCCGCGCCAAGGGCCTGGCGGAGCGGCGCGTCGTCGTACGGCACGCCTTCAGAAACGCTCTCCTGCCGGTGGTGACGGTACTCGGCCTCCAGTTCGGAACCCTGCTTGGGGGCGCTGTCGTGACCGAGATCATCTTCGCTTGGCCAGGACTCGGGCGCCTCATCGTGACGGCGGTGAGCCAACGGGACTACCCCGTCATCCAAGGAAGCGTCATCTTCGTCGCTGTCATGATCAGCGCGGTCAACCTGCTAGTCGACCTCTCGTACGCATGGGTGAACCCGAAGATTCGCTATGACTGACGCCAGCGCGCACGCTACTAATGGAGCCGCAACGGGTTCCCCCATGGGACGACGTTGGCGTCGCTTCGTACGGCATCCCAGTGCAATATCAGGCAGTGTGATCGTCTTGCTGGTCGTGGCGTCGGCCGTGTTCGCTCCCGTCTTCTCGCCCCATGACGTGGACGCACGCAACATCCGGGCCCGGTTCGAACCTCCCAACACTACCCACTGGCTAGGCACGGACAACTTCGGCCGCGACACCTTCACGCGCATCCTGCACGGCGGCCGCGTGTCGCTGCGTGTCGCGCTCGGAGCGGTGGGAATCGCCGTCGCCGTGGGCGTGCTCCTTGGCTCGCTCGCCGGCTTCCTCGGCGGAGCCGTCGACAGCGTCATCATGCGCGTCGTCGATGTGTTCCTGGCGTTCCCGCCGATCCTCCTGGCGCTCTTGCTGGTCGCGGCGGTCGGCACGGGCGAAGGGAGCGTCACGGTGGCGTTGGGACTCATCTACTGGACCGCCTACGCGCGGGTCGTTCGGGCGAACATCGTCGCGTTGCGCGAGGAGGAGTTCGTGGCTGCCAGCCGCGCCATGGGCGCACACTGGTATCGAACGCTCTTCGTACACGTTCTGCCGAACACCCTCGCCCCGATCATCGTGGTGGCGTCGGTCGGTCTGGGCTCTGCCGTGACGGCGGAGGCCGCGCTGTCGTTTCTCGGTCTCGGCATCCAGCCGCCCACGCCCTCCTGGGGCTCGATCTTGAACACCGGCCTTCAGTTCCTACGAGAAACTCCATATCTGTCGACCTTCCCCGGCCTCGCGATCATGGTCACGGTGCTTGGCTTCAACCTGCTGGGCGACGGCCTGCGCGACGTGCTCGATCCGCGCGACGTATGACTTCCTGATTGGAGTGCTCCTTGAACGCAAGCGACGTAGCCACCGAACTCACGCGAACCGTACTCGGGACGGACGCGTTCTACCGAACGAGTCGTGAAGGCAGCGCTGATCAACTGGACCGCGAGGGGTTGGTGCCGGTGCACTGGTCGCCCCTCGAACCACACGCCGTCGATGGCTGGCCGGACGCCATCGCGCGGTTGAACGACTTGGTCGAACGCGCCAGCCGACTCCCCGACCCGCTCGAACGTGACTGGCTAACCGAGCAGTCGCTCGCCTTTCGGAACGTCGCGCTCTGGCTTCGCGGTGACGACATGTCGTACGAGGAGGTCGTGGCGGGCAGCCTCCGTGTCGACCCGAGGCCACCCTCGCCGGCGAGACTACGTGCAGCGCGAGCGGCACGAGACGCTGCCCTCGAAGAGGCCGGCTACACCTCGTTCCGCCCCTACCGCGCGGATCACCTGGTACCTACCCAAGAGCTCGAAGGGCGCGCGCACGAACTCGTGGCCGAGTTGCGACGTCGCACCGAGCAGCGCTTGCCACACCTGCGGTTGCCGCAGGATGTGATCGGGATCCGGATCGTGACCGGAACGGCCTTCTCCGCCTACTGCGACTACCCGGGACGCGCCGTGTGGATCAACGCCGATGTCCCGTTGACGGACGGGGAACTCAAGCACCTCGTGGCGCACGAGGCGTATCCCGGCCACGACGCGCACATGGGGCATCGCGATGCCATGGTCCGCTCGGGCGAGATGCTGGCCGACGGCGCGTTGGTGGTCACGAACACCGCGTCGAGCGTGCTGTTCGAAGGCATCGCCGAGCGCGGACTCGACCTCTTGGAGTGGCGCGAGGACCTGCATGACCGGATCGCTTGGCTCCACGAGCGGCTGCAGTGGCTCGCCAGCATCGAGGCGGCGCACGCGCTCAACGTCGGGCGGTCGACGCAGGCCGAGGTAGCGCGGTTCCTCCGAGACGTCTGCGACGGTGAGGAAGCATGGATCGACGCGAAGCTCCGCTTCGTGACGCACCCGCTGCGCGCGCCGTTCGTGTACGCCTACTGGTGGGGCGGCGCCATCGTCGGCGCGTGGCTGCGCAAGGTTCCGGCGTTGCGCTTCGTGGCCGCCGCACGTCACCTCTACGACCAGATGCACTCCCCCACGACGCTCGTTGCCCATTGGCACGAGGAAGGAGACCTCGATGCAACTTGACCGTTCCCGTGCACTGTTCGAGCGCGGTGTCGCTTCCGTACCCAACGGCACGCACTCGAACTCGCGAGCCCAGGAGCCTCACCCTATCTACTTCGAGCGCGCCCAGGGCGCATATCTCTGGGACATTGACGGCAACCGCTGGACCGACTACGTGATGGGCAACGGTGCGGTCCTGCTAGGTCATGGTGAGGAGCACGTGCAGGCAGCCACGAAGGCGGCGGTCGACGATGGCCTAGGCGCCGGCTTCGAAAGCGAGCTGTCGATTCAGGCGGCTGAAGCTTTCCTCCGCCTGGTGCCGACCGCCGACCAGGTGCGCTTCACCAACACCGGCACCGAAGCGGTGATGCACGCGGTGCACGTGGCGCGCGCGATCACGGGCAGGCCGGCCATCGCGAAGATCGAGGGGGCGTATCACGGCTGGTGGGACGAGGTGTTCGTGAGTACCTGGCCGGACCTCGCTCGCGCCGGCGA
>JAWOIO010000236.1:0-7033 GCA_046484625.1 Acidimicrobiia bacterium | reverse complement strand
GCTCGGCGGCGCCGTGTCGACGAGCGATCGCGATCGCATCCCTGAGCTGCCGATCGGCGCGCGCGGAGCTCGTCGGCCTGGTCGTCGAGCTCGAGGGCCTGGAGCGCCTGGTCGTAATACCGGGCCGCCTCCTCGTGGGCGGCTTGGTCGCGGGCGCGGTTGGCGGCGCGCGTGGAGTACCCGACGGCCTTCTCGATGTCGCCACCCGGCGCCGCCTGGAACCAGTGGTACGCGAGCTCGGGCAGTGATGCGTCCGTCTGCGCCCCCGCCGCGGTCTCGAGTGCCTCGCCGATCTGACGGTGCAGGCGCACTCGCCGGGGCGTGCTGAGCTCGGCGTAGAGCGTCTGGCGGATCAGCGCGTGGGTGAATTCGTACGCGCCCGGCGAACGAGGCCGCTCGTGCACGATCTGGGCGCTGAGCGCCTCGTCGAGGAGGTCGAGCGTCGCGTCGTCGCCGTCTCCGGTCACCGCGGCGACGAGGTCGGGCACGAATCCGCCCGGCATGGCCGCGGCGACGGTCAGCATCTTGTTGGCAGCGTCCGACAGCCGACTGAGCCGGCGCCCGATCACCTCTCGGACGCCCTCGGGGAGGTTCTCGGCGATCGACTCCGGCGTCCCCACCCAGCGGCCGTCGACGAGCTGCAGGGCGCCCGACTCGTTGAGGTGGCGGAGCACCTCGGCCACGAAGAACGGATTGCCCTCGGTGGCACGGAAGATCGTGTCGGCGAACTCGTCGGGCGTGTCCTGTTCGCCGATCGCCTCGATGAGCGCCTTCACGTCGTCGCGGTCCATGCCTCGCAGCAGGATCCGCTCGTACAGGTGCTCGCGGCGCAGCGCCGCGATGGCATCGGCCAACGGGTGCTGCCGGTCGAGATCGACGTCGCGATAGGTGCCGACGATCATCACCCGGTCGTGACGCAGGTTGCGGGCCAGGTACTGGAGCAGCAGCAGCGACGGCTTGTCGGCCCAGTGCAGGTCGTCGAGCACGAGCACGACGGGGTCCGCGCGGGAGGCATGGGCGAGGAAGGTGGCGACCCCGTCGAAGAGCCGCATCCGTTCGGCATCGCCTTCGAGCGGCGGGCTCGCGGGCAGGTCGGGGAATCGCAGGCGCAGCTCGGAGACGAGCGTCGCGACCTCCGCCCCGCCGGTCGCGAGCTCGGTCGAGAGCTGCTCGTCGGACCGGTTCCGGACGTACGCCCGGAACGCCTCGACGAACGGGAGGTAGGCGACGCCCACCTCACCCTCGTAGGAGTGCCCCCAGCACACCTGTGCACCCCGTAGCCCGGCGTAGGACGCGAGCTCCTCCACGAGACGGGTCTTGCCGATCCCCGGCTCGCCCACGACCATCACGAGCCGACTCCGGCCCGCGAGCGCCTCGTCGCACGCGGCACGGGCCGCCGCGATCTCCTCGCTGCGACCGACGAAGCGGCGCCAGTCCCCCGCCGCGAGCGTTCCCGTGGTCGGCGCGATGTCGGACGCCGCGACCGGCTCGAGCGACGTCTCGCGCAGGCGCCGCAGCTCGGCAACGACGTCCGCCGCGCTCGCCGGGCGCTGCGCGGGGTCCTTGGCCAACAGCCGCATGATGAGCGAGTCGAGGCTCGCCGGTGCCTCGGGGTTGTGCCACGTCGTCGCGACGGGCGCGGTGTTGAGGTGCTGGGCGATCACCGCCACGGCGTCGTCACCCAGGAAGGGTGGCCGGCCGGTCGTCAGCTCGTAGAGCACGGCGCCCAGCGCGTAGAGGTCCGCTGCTGGCTCGGGCGCACGACCGACGGCCTGCTCGGGGGCGAGGTAGGCGACCGTCCCGACGACCATCCCCTCGCTGGTCAGGCGCGACTGCTCGCTCATGGCTGCGAGGCCGAAGTCGCCGAGCTTGGCCGTGCCGTCCGCACTGAGCCAGATGTTCGCCGGCTTCACGTCGCGGTGGACGATGTCGAGCCCGTGGGCGTGCGCGAGGGCGAGCGCGAGCTCCTCGCCGAAGCGCAGCACCTCTGGGATCGGGAGCCGCCCCGACGGCTGCGCCGCGAGGTGCTCCGACAACGTTCCGCCGTCCATGTACTGGGCGACGATCTGCGGGTCGCCGTGCTCCTCGACCACGTCGAAGACGGTGACGATGTTGGGGTGGTCGCCAAGCCGCGCCATCGCGCGCGCTTCCCGGTCGATCCGGTGGCGGCCGGCCGCATCGAGGCCTTCGGTCTTGATCACCGCGACCGCGACGTCGCGCCCCAGCCGCTCGTCGTGCGCGAGGTACACGAGCTTGCGGGCGCCCTCACCGAGGAGCCGGTCGACCCGGTAGCGCCCGCCACCGAGCAGCTCGGGGGTGGACGACGCCTCGGGAGCCGGGGTGGCCGACTCGAGACTCGCGCCGCACCCATCGCAGAATCGCGCGCCCTGACGCAGCTCCTGCCCGCACGACCCGCATTGCACGACGTCGATGCTAGGCGTGGTTCCCCGACGTCTGAACCCCTTCTCGTGACGTTCGGTGACCCTCGAGCGGTTCTCGTGACGCATCGCGCCGTCATGAGGGCGGGTTCCGTCACGAGAACGGGTCAGGGGGCGGGTTCCGTCACGAGAACGGGGCCGTGTGACCTAGCCCTCGGCGATCGTGGTGACGAAGCGCTCGAGCTGGCGGAGGTTGCGGCACTCGAAGATGCCGTCGCAGTACGCCGCGTACTCCGAGATCACCGAGTCGCCCGTGTCCCAGTAGCCGCGAGGCTCGGGGTTCAGCCAGTAGACGTGCTTGCCCCGCTTGCGGAGCGCGTCGAGCACCCACGCCTGGGGCGCGTGGTAGTTGTTCCGGGCGTCGCCGAGCAGGATGATCGACGACTTGGGCGTCACCTCGTTGAGGTGGCGGTCGTGGAACACCTCGAGCGCGTGGCCGTAGTCGCTGTGACCGTCGACCCACACCACGTCGGCTTCGGTGTTCACCCGGTGCACGGCGTCGAGCACGTCGTCGGACTCCTGGAAGTACCGGGTCACCTCGTCGATGCCGTCGATGAACACCCACGAGCGCACCTTCGAGAACTGGCTCGCCATCGCATAGACGAACTGCAGCGTGAAGCGGGCGAAGCTCGCCACCGACCCCGAGATGTCGGCCACGACCATGATCTCGGGCTTCGACGGGTGCGGGTTCCGGAACTTGGGCTCGGCGGGCACACCGCCGTACGACAGCGACGCCCGCACCGTCTTGCGGAAGTCGAGGTGGCCGCGGTTGCGGCGGCGGCGCCGCTGGGCGAGCCTCGCGGCAAGTGCCCTGGTGAGCGGGTAGATCGCCTTCTGCAACGCGATCATCTCGTCGCGCGACGCGTGCATGAAGTCGACATCCTCGGGCAGCGGCTTGCGAAGCGTCCGCGCCATCGCTTCGACACCGCGGTCGGCCACGAGTCGGCGGCGGATCTCGGCCTCCACGAGCTCGCGCAGCGTCTTCAGTCGCGCGTCGAACTCCTCCTTCTGGAGGCGCTCGGCCAGCGGGTCGTCGTTCACGATCCCCTGCTCCCGGGCCCGACCCATCATCCGGGCCCCGAGGTCGTCGAGGTCGAGCTGCCGCAACGTGCGGTACAGGTAGTAGGTGCCGCCGACCGGACGGCCGGGCTCCATCCCGGCGAACTGGGTCACCGCGTTCGCCGCCAACGCACGGAGGGCGTCGGGATCCATCGACATCAGCGCGTCGAGGAGCATCTGGGCGAGCTCCTCGCGGCTCATCTCGCCACCGGCGCCCGCGCCCGCCGCGTCGGCGAGCATGGCGTCCCACTGCTCCGACAGCTCGTCGTCACCCTCGCCGTCGACGCCCTGCGAGTACAGCGAGAAGTACACGTCGAAGACGGTCTCGAACGCCTTCCAGTGGTGATGGTGCTTGACGAGCGTGGCGCCGAGCACAGCCCGGAAGACGTCGCGCTCGGCGATGTCGACGTGCTCCACCGCTCGCATCGCGTCGAGGTTCTCCGTCATGGAGACGGGCAGGCCCGCGGCCCGCAGCTCGTGCACGAAGCCCTGGAGCACGTCGAGCATCAGGCGCCGCTCTTCGGCGTCACTCCCTTGAGTGGTCCCTCAGGGGGGGCGAGCTCCTTCTTGGCCTTCACGATGTCGGACTGGTACTTGAGCAGCACGTGCAGCGTGTCGGTGATGACCTCGGGCGACACCTCGCTGCGGCCCAGGTACAGGAGCGTCCGCGCCCAGTCGATCGTCTCGGAGATCGACGGTGCCTTCTTCAGGTCCATCTCCCGGATCGAGCGCACCACGCGCGCGACCTGGTCGGCCAGCTCGTCGTCGATCTCGGGCACTCGCACCCGCACGATGTCCTTCTCGCGGTCGAGGTCCGGGTAGTCGACGTGCAGGTAGAGGCAACGCCGCTTGAGCGCCTCGGAGAGCTCGCGGGTGTTGTTCGACGTGAGGATCACGATCGGCCGTTGGGTTCCCTTGATGGTGCCGAGCTCGGGGATCGACACCTGGAAGTCCGAGAGCACCTCGAGCAGCAACGCCTCGGTCTCGATCTCCACCCGGTCGACCTCGTCGATCAGGAGGACGATCGGCTCCTCGGACCGGATCGCCTCCAAGAGCGGCCGCGTCAACAGGAACGACTCCGAGAAGATGTCGGACTCGGTGTCGGACCACGTGGTCTCGTGATCACGGTCGGACTGGATGCGCAGGAGCTGCTTCTTGTAGTTCCACTCGTACAGCGCCTTGGCCTCGTCGAGCCCCTCGTAGCACTGGAGCCGGATGAGTCGCGACCCCGTGACGAGCGCGATGGCCTTCGCCAGCTCGGTCTTGCCGACGCCGGCCGGACCTTCGACGAGGACGGGCTTCTCGAGCTTGTCGGCGAGGTAGACGACCCCGGCGATGTTGGCGTCGGCGAGGTAGTCGACGCTGCGGAGGCGGTCGACGACGCTCTCGACCGACTCGAACCGATCTGCCACGGGTTGCCTTTCGCCGGATCTGGACGGGGGTGCGGACGGAGGACGGGACGGGAGACGTGGTGGCGAGATCGCTAGACGATCTGGCCGTCGCCCCACACGAGGTACTTGTAGGTGGTGAGCTCGCGCAGGCCCATGGGGCCGCGCGCATGGAGCTTCTGGGTGGAGATGCCGATCTCGGCGCCGAACCCGAAGCGCTCCCCGTCGGTGAAGCGGGTCGATGCGTTGACGGTCACGACCGCGGCGTCGACCTCCCGCGTGAACCGACGGGCCGCATCGAGGCTCGAGGTGACGATCGCCTCGGTGTGACCAGACCCGAAGCGGGTGATGTGCGCGATCGCGTCGTCGAGCGACGCCACGACCGCGACGGTCATCTTCAACGCGAGGAACTCCTGACCGAAGTCGTCGTCGGTGGCCGCTCCCATCGGCTGGATGGCTCGGGCTGCGTCGTTGCCGAGCAGCTCGACGCCGGCGGACTCGAGCGCAGGGACGACCCGCGCGAGGAAGGCGCCGGCGACGGCCTCGTGGACCACCAGGGACTCCGCGGCGTTGCACACGCCGGGGCGGTCCGTCTTCGAGTTGACGACGATCTCCTCGGCATCGGAGAGGTCGGCGTCGGCATCGACGTAGACGTGGCAGTTGCCGTCGCCGTCGATGATCACGGGCACCGACGCGTTGTCGAGGATGCTCTTGATCAGCGACGGTCCGCCCCTCGGGATCAGGCAGTCGACGTACTCGGTGAGCTGCATCACCTCGACCGCCGTGGCGTGGGCGGTGTCCTCGATGAGGATCACCGCATCGGCGGGGAGACCCGCTTTCTCGATCCCGTCGCGCAGCGCGGCGGCGACGGCCTGGTTCGACCGCAGCGCGGTGGACGACCCCCGGAGGAGCGCTGCGTTGCCCGCCTTCACGCAGATGCCGGCCGCATCGCTGGTGACGTTCGGTCGGTTCTCGTAGATCACCGCGACGACGCCGAGGGGTACCCGGATGCGCTGGATCTCGAGGCCGTTGGGGCGGCGGGTGCCGTCGAGGACCTCGCCGACCGGGTCGGGCAGCGCGGCGACCTGGCGCAGCCCGTCGGCCATGCCCTGGATCCGGGCTTCGGTGAGCCGGAGACGGTCGAGGGGACCGGTCTCCATCCCGTCGGCGGCCGCCGCCTCGACGTCGGCGGCGTTGGCCTCGAGGATCTCGGGGCCGCGCTCGACGAGCAGGTCGGCGGCGCGGCGGAGCGCGTCGTCCTTCGTGGCTGTGGAGGCGACCGCCAGCAGCCGGGACGCGGCGCGGGCGCGACGTCCGAGGTCGTCCACTGCCGTCGGCATGGCGCTCACTCTACCGGCTGTGTTTCCCGGCCCTCCGGGGCGATTCGTGCCCGGATGTCCGGTGGGCCGGTCACGCGATCCGATCCCCCGGGACAGCACGCGGGTCGGGGTCGAGGAGGAGCACGGTGCCGTCGGGCTGGATCGAGCCGAGCACGAGGAACTCGCTGCGGAACCCGGCGATGCGCTTCGGACCGAGGTTGACCGCGCCCACCACGAGGCGCCCCACGAGGTCGTCGGCGGGGTAGTTCGTCACCTGGGCGCTCGTCCGGCGCTCGCCGAGCTGCGGCCCGAAGTCGACGGTGAGCTTCCACGCCGGGGCGCGGGCCTCAGGAAACTCGTGGACGGCGAGGATCCGGCCGACCCGAAGGTCGAGGGCGAAGAACGCGTCGGCGCCGACGTCGGGCTTGGGCCCGTCGGGCGACGCAGTCATCGAGGCGTTCCGACTCCAGGGCGATGATCTGGAGGGCGCGGCGCAGGCGCCGCAACCCGTGAGCGAGACCCGGGTGGGGCGGGATGGCGCCGTTGCGGACTGGCCGCCGGCGCACATCCCGCACCACCCGTGACGAGTCGGTCGTGTCGGGCCCCCGAAGAACGGATGACCCTCCCCCCGTCGACCGACGTCGCCGTCGTGAAAGTGTGTCCTCCGTCACGCCCAGATGCAAGAAGCCGGATGACAAGAAGCCGGATGACAAGAAGCCGGATGACAAGAAGCCGGATGACAAGAAGCCCGATGCAAGAAGGGGCGGGATCCGATCCGGGTGGGCCGGGTGCCCCAGGGCCTACGGGAGGACGACGAGGTCGTCCCGGT
>JAWOIO010000220.1:0-4107 GCA_046484625.1 Acidimicrobiia bacterium | reverse complement strand
CTGCCGTTCGTATGCGGTGGCGGACCGGTCTCGGCCGCGGAGCTGAAGTTCGCGGTCGTGCACCACACCGCGGGGAGCAACAGCTACGGGCCCGGGGACAGCGTCGCGATCATCCGGGGCATCTACGCCTACCACGTGAACACCCTGGGCTACTGCGACGTCGCGTACAACTTCTTCGTCGACAAGTACGGCCAGATCTTCGAGGGCCGGCGGGGCGGCGTCGACCAGCCGATCATCGGTGGCCACTCCGGCGGCTTCAACACGTCATCGACCGGCATCGCCGTGCTCGGCAACTACCAGACGTCGAACGTGCCCGCCGCCGGGTGGGACGCGGTGGTGCGGCTCCTGCGCTGGAAGCTGAGCGTCCACCGCGTCGACCCCGCGCTCGGGTTCTCGACGGTGGTCGCGTCGTCTCCGTGCAACTGCATGCACTGGCCGGCCGGGACCCTGGTGTCGTTCCCCAACGCGATCGTCGGGCACCGAGAACTCGATGCCACCCTTTGTCCGGGCGGGTCGTTCTTCGCCCAGTTCGGCGCGCTGCGATCCCAGGTGCAGTCGGGGATCTCGATCCCGCCGCCGCCGACGTCGACCACCGCCACGACCGTGCTCTGACCGCCGGGCCGGGCCGGCGGAGGAGGGTCAGCTGGCCTCGGCGAGGTCCCGATCCGTCGTGCGGGCTCGGGCGAGGGCGTCACGCGCGGCGGCGATGCCCTGCTGACCGACCCGGCGGGTCTGGTCGTCGAGGCGCCACTCGCTGTGCCAGCGCGCCGGGCGGCGGGTGGACGTGGGGTTGGCGCGGACCCGGGCGCGGCGGCGCCGAGCGGCCGGGCGGGGCGGCTCGGGGGCCATCGGGCTGATGGCCTCGGTGTCGACGAGGCGGAGCTGCGTGGTCATGCAAGGAGTAAACGCCGGGGGTGTGACAGTCGTTCCGGGATGTGACGCCCGCCACCAGGATCCGCCCATCCACTTGGCGTAGATTGCGGTATGGGCACCCCGCATCCGAGCTCCTTGATCCGGCGGAGACGGTTCGCCCGGGGTTCGTTGGTGCTCCCGTTGGGTCTCGCGCTCAGCGCATGTGTGCCCGTCGCCGCCCCAACGCCACCGCCACCGCCACCGCCCGCAATCGCTGTCTACGGGGACTCGCTCGTGTACGAGTCCGAGGCGCACCTGCGAGCCGCGCTCGCGTCGGTGCTCCCGGGCTGGGAGATCATCATCCGGTCGTACGGCGGCGTGGCCCAGTGTGACTACCACGCGAGCATGGTCGATGATCTCGACCACCGGAACGTGCGCGCGGTCATCGTGGCGTTTTCTGGGAATCGGTTCACGAACTGCGCGCTGTCTCGGCCGTATCCCGACTCCTACTACATGGACGCACATTGGGCCGCAGACCTGTACGCGTCCCGTGGGATCCCCTTGGCGTTCGTCGCGACCCCCGGGCTCGTTGGGACCACGCCGGCGGAGCGCATCGTGCCGAACGTGTACCGGTACGTCGGTACCCAGCGTGGGACCCGGGTCGTCGAATCGGATGACCTCTTCGTGGACCCCGTGACCGGGAGATACGAGGGCACCGGTCCGTGCCTCGTCGGGGAGTGCGCCGATCGGATCGGGATCCGGTCGCCCGACGGCGGTCACTTCTGTCCCATCCCTGGATCGGTCCCATGTGGGGTGTACTCGTCGGGGATCGTCCGCTTCGACGATGGGATCGTGAGGATGGCCGCCGTCCTCGCGGGGCGCACGCCGCCACCGGCTCGAGTGCTCATCACGCCCTCCACCACGACCAGCACGTCGACGACGTCCACGACCACCACCACATCCACGACCACCACCACATCCACGACCTTGAAGACGACGTCCGTGGCCCCCACCGCGTCAGGGAGCTCGGCGGGCACGGTCCCGGCTCCCGGATCGGTGCTCGCACCCGGCGTGGTGTACCCCACGGCGCGACCGATCGGGCCGTACTCGCCCTTGGGCGACGTCGCTCCCGAGCGCTGAGAGGTCGCTCGTAGACTTGCGGGGTGGCGCCCACACACCGTCTCCCGGTCCCGGTCGATCCTCCCATCTACCTCGATCACGCCGCGAGCACGCCGATGCGGCCCGAGGCGGTCGCCGCGATGCTCCCGTACCTGACGGACGCGTTCGCGAACCCCTCGGGTGGCCACGCGGCCGCTCGGGCGTCGAAGACGGCGCTCGAAGAGGCGCGCGAGACCGTCGCACGGGGCCTGGGAGCCGCACCCGGCGAGGTCGTGTTCACCGGCGGGGGCACCGAAGCCGACAACCTCGCGATCGAGGGCGCCGCCCGGGCGACCCGGAGCCGCGGCGGCGGCCGCGGCGTCGTGACGTGCGCCTTCGAGCACAAGGCGGTGCTCGCGGCCTGCGACCGGCTCGACAGGGAGGGGTTCCGCATCACGCGGATCCCCGCCACTCGGGCCGGCATCGTCGACCTCGACGCCCTCGCCGACGCGGTCGGTGCCGACACCGCGGTCGTGTCGCTCATGGCGGTGAACAACGAGGTCGGGACCGTGCAACCGCTCGCCGAAGCCGCCGCGATCATCGGGGTCCGGGCCCCCGACGCGGTCCTGCACACCGACGCGGTGCAGGCGGTCCCGTGGGTCGATGTCGCCGAGATCACCGCGCCGGCCGCGCTCGTCTCGATCTCGGCCCACAAGTTCGGCGGCCCCAAGGGCACCGGGGCGCTCGTCGTCCGAGACGGCGTCGAGGTCCAGCCGCTGCTCGAAGGCGGCGGCCAGGAGCGGGGTCTGCGCGCCGGCACCGTCAACGTCGCCGGAGCAGTCGCGATGGCGGCCGCACTCCGGGTGACGATCGAGCAGCGCGACGCCGACGTCGCGCGGATCGGGCGGCTGCGCGACCGGTTGCTCGGCGGGCTCGAGGCCGCCATCCCCGGCCTCACCGTCAACGGCGACCCGGCGCGCAAGGTCGCCGGGAACCTGCACGTCCGGATCCCCGGTGTCGAGGCCGACACCCTGCTGGTCGCGCTGGACCGGGCCGGTGTCTGCGCCGCGGCCGGCTCGTCCTGCTCCTCGGGCGCGACCGAGCCGTCGTACGTGCTCGCCGCGATGGGCATGGATCGCGACGACGCGATCTCCTCGATCCGCCTGAGCCTCGGGTTCGCGTCGACCGACGCCGACGTGGACGCCGCGCTCGTCGTCATCCCCGACGTCGTGCGCAGCATGCGTGCCCGCTCAGCGGCATGACGGCGCGCACCGACGGAGCGCCCGTGCCCGTGCTCGTTGCGATGAGCGGTGGCGTCGACTCGTCGGTGGCTGCCGCCCTCCTGGTGGAGGCAGGTCACGACGTCACCGGCGTCACACTGCGACTGTGGGGTGGGGACACGGACTCGGGGTGCTGCAGTGTGGCCGACGTGGAGGACGCCCGCCGCGTCGCGGCCCAGCTCGGGATCCCGCACTACGTGCTCAACCTCTCCGACCGGTTCGACGAGGCGGTCGTGGCGCCGTACGTCGCAGCCCACGCGTCGGGGCAGACCCCGAACCCGTGCGTCGAGTGCAACCGCACGATCAAGTTCGGTGCGCTGCTCGACCGTGCCGAGCAGCTGGGGTTCACGACGATCGCGACCGGTCACCACGCCCGGGTCCGGGGCGATGCCGACGCCGGGTGGGAGCTCTGGCGGGGCACCGACGACGCGAAGGACCAGTCGTACGTCCTCTACATGCTCGGCCAGCAGGAGCTCGCGCGGACGCGGTTCCCCGTCGGAGAGATGACGAAGGCAGAGGTGCGTGCGCACGCGACGCGTCTCGGGCTCCGGACGGCCGAGAAGCCAGAGAGCATGGACGTCTGCTTCGTGCGGCGCGAGGACCGGCTCGCGTTCGTGGACGCGCGCGCCGGTACCCGCCCCGGCAACGTGGTGGGCACCGACGGCCGGGTGCTCGCGCGCCACGGCGGCGTCTCCCACTTCACCATCGGCCAGCGACGCGGTCTGGGGGTCGCGGCCGGCGCGCCGCGCTACGTGGTCGACGTCGCCGCATCCACCGCGACCGTCACGATCGGGTCCCGCGACGAGCTGCTGCGGTCGCGCATCCCCATCCGGGACCTCACGTGGGTGCGCGACCGGGGGCCGGGCGACCGGGTGCT